>JAEZGB010000175.1 GCA_023437485.1 Bacteroidota bacterium | reverse complement strand
GTTGAACAAGGGGCCATTGCCTGGTTGGGGCATGCCGCGTCATAGGCACGGTAGCCGCTCCCGGTATTAAAAACGATCAGCCCCCTGGCCCCGCCGCCCGGATAATAGATTGCATTTCCGGGATAGGTAAGCACCTGGTAGGAAGGCAGTGTCATGTTGATGGTTTCGCTAAAGGAATAATTGGGTATGAATGGATTGCGATTGTTGAAGCCGCTGTCATCACACGCCATAAATACCAGCAATGCAAACGTTAGGGAAAGGAGTTTTTTCATCAGATAATTTTGTACAAACAAAAATAATTTATTTAACTTTGAAAACAGTTGCGCAAAAGAATAATACCGCGCAACCAATTGAGATCTTGCAATAAGGAAATCCCTTCCGGGATTTTTTCTATTTTATACGAACGATAAATCAATGGACCCGGCGGAGCCAAATGGATTCCGACCGGGCTAAACAATAAAATTTTTGCAGTTATGAGCACTATTTCTTATTACACGGCTGAAGGCCTCAGGAAATTACGGGAAGAATTGGAACAGCTTAAAAATATAGAACGTCCAAAAGCATCGGCAGCCATTGCCGAAGCCCGCGATAAAGGCGACTTGTCAGAAAATGCCGAATATGACGCGGCCAAGGAGGCCCAGGGATTGTTGGAAATGCGAATCGCCAAGCTTGAAGAAGTACATGCCAATGCAAGGCTTATCGACGAGTCGCAACTTGATGACTCCAAAGTTTTGGTCCTTTCAAAAGTCAAAATCCGGAACACGGCCAACAAGCAGGAGATAACCTATACGCTTGTTGCCGAAAGCGAAGCCGACCTGAAATCGGGAAAAATTTCGGTCACATCGCCCATTGGCAAGGGGCTCTTGGGAAAATCGGTGGGTGAAATAGCCGAGATTACCGTCCCCAACGGAACGCTGAAATTTGAAATCCTTGAAATAACCCGCGACTGATGGCAAGTATTTTTACACGAATCATAAACGACGAGCTCCCGGCGCACAAAATTGCCGAAGACGAGCACAACCTGGCGTTCCTGGATGTAAATCCCAACGCCAAAGGCCATACGCTTTGCATTCCCAAACGCGAGGTTGACAAATTGTTTGACCTGGATGCAGAGGAATATGAAAGCCTGATGAAGTTTTCGCGCCGCATCGCCAAGGCGCTTGAAAAAGCCGTTCCATGCAAACGTGTCGGGATGGCCGTTATCGGGCTTGAGGTTCCGCATGCCCATGTTCATTTGATCCCGATCAACAATATGGATGAAATGCGCTTCCGCGACAAAGTATCCATGACCCAGGAAGAGTTTGAACAGGTGGTGAGCGATATTCGGGAACACCTCTCGTGATCCATATTTTTGGGTATTTTTTATTGGATTTGCCAATTTTGATGAAAATTATCCTTATGATTGCAATTCTAATTTAAACAAATCTTAAAATGAAAAAATTTATGGCCCTATCGCTGGGCGCAGTGTTCGCATTTTCATGTTCAAGCGATGATGGTGAATCCCTGGATTATTCAAAATTGACCCAAAAGTGGTACAATGTTTCTGAAAGGGTCAACGGCACCACCTTCCCTTATGACGATCACGAAACCTGCGGAAAGGATTACGTCGAGTTCATGGATTCCAATATGGGTAAATTTGTTGATGTTTACGGCTGCGACGGTGGTGTTGAAGCCGCCGAAGAGAGCTTCGCATGGATGCGCGAAGGCAAAACCCTGACAATCTCATCGTTTGGATTTTCAGATGAAGTACAAATAAGGAAATTAAATTCAAATACGCTTGAAATCAGTACCGTATACGATTATGATGAAGACGGTGATGACGATACTATAATCATGAAATACACAAGCACACCATAATACAGGGGAACTTCGGTTCCCTTTTTTTTTGACGAAATTGCCGGGCTACAACTTTTTTGCGTCGCCTTTGCGAAAACAGACCTGCATGGTGGTCCCGCGGCCGGTTTCAGAATGGAGAACCTTGATTTTGCCGTTGTGATAATCTTCAACAATACGCTTTGTAAGTGAAAGCCCCAATCCCCAACCCCGCTTTTTCGTGGTAAATCCCGGCTCGAATATTCGGCTGAATTGTGTTTTTGGGATACCTTTTCCCGTGTCTGAAATCAGAATTTTTACCAGTTTGGAGTCTTCTTCAATCCTGACCGAAAGTTTTCCCCGCCCCCTCATCGCATCGATCGCGTTTTTTACCAGGTTCTCGATGGTCCATGAATGAAGCGCCGGGTTTAGCGGGATCATGATTGGTTTTTTGGGTGCCTTGAAACTGAATTCCACCTGTTTTGAAAATCTTGTTTTGAGATAGTCAAAAGTTTCGGCAGTTTCATCAATAATATCGCGCTTTTCCACCGCCGGTTCTGACCCGATTTTTGAGAACCGGTCCGTAATGACCTGTAAACGGTTGATGTCTTTTTCAATTTCGGCAATGGTTACCGGGTCAACATTATCGGCCTTCATAATTTCCAGCCAACCGATCAGGGAAGATAACGGCGTGCCTATCTGATGCGCTGTTTCTTTTGCCATCCCGGCCCACAGCTTGTTTTGTGTGGCCATTTTTGTGCTTCGGTAAAAATTATACACCACGCCCCCAAAGAGTACAATAATCAGCAAAAGGGCCACCGGATAATATTTCAGGGTGTTGATAAGCGACGAATTGCCGTAGTAGAGGTATTGGAATTTCCCCTCGACATATTCAAAAATAATCGGTTCGTTCTCCTTTCGCAGTTTGAGTAACAAGGACCGCGAAGCCTGAGGGTTTTGCAGAATTCTTTCGTCGATATTGGAAGTGCTGATGATGCTGTCGCGCTCGTTGGTCAGGATAATGGGAATAGTGGTGTTGCCGGCCAGGATTTTTAGCGGAAGGTCAAGCGGGGTGCTGTCATCAGCATTGATAAGAGTTTTTTGCGCATCGGCCCAATATTCCATCTTGGCGCGTTCCTCATCTTTGAAATAGTTGAAAAAAGTGTAGGTGTTCCAAAGAATCAGGGTAATGATTACGAACGATGCCCCAATGATGATCCATCGGGTAATGTTTCGTTTGTCATAAGAGAAATCCATAGAAAGGTTTATTGGCTAAAGATAATTTAAATTTTTGACGGTTTTGCCGTAGCCGTGCCTCTCCCCGGGCCGTAACTTTACGGGTGGCGCACACTCCCGCTGGTTAATAACTCAGTTTGTTTTTCCCACGCCAGACCGCGGGGTTTGGTTATTTTTGTGCAAAACCCGCCTATGATCAGCATCGAGCCACAAGACCTTACGCCGGCTAAACTTCAATCATACCTGCAGGGCGCCGTTGCACCCCGGCCGATTGCTTTTGCGAGCACGATAAGCCCGGATGGCACCCCTAACCTGTCACCGTTCAGCTTTTTCAATGTGTTCAGCTCCAATCCGCCGATCCTGATTTTTTCACCGGCAAGACGCGTGCGGGACAATACAACAAAGCACACGTTGGAGAACTCGATCCAAGTTCGTGAAGTGGTGATAAACGTGGTTAATTATGCAATAGTGCAACAGGCTTCACTTTCCAGCACCGAGTATCCGTCCGGAGTAAACGAATTTGAAAAAGCGGGTTTGACAATGCTCGCCTCGGACATTGTAAAGCCTTTTCGCGTAGCCGAATCGCCCGTGCAGTTTGAATGTCGGGTCCAGGAAATCGTGCCGCTGGGAACCGGGGGCGGAGCCGGAAACCTGGTGATTTGCGAAGTGGTAAAGCTCCATATTGACGAAAGCGTGCTGGATGCCCAGGGCTTCATTGATCAGCATAAAATAGATCTTGTTTCCAGGCTCGGCATGAATTGGTATTCCCGATCAAACATGGGGCTCTTTGAGGTGCCAAAACCGCTTGCCACCATGGGAATCGGAGTCGATGCCATTCCTTCCTATATTCGTGAAAGCGAGGTGTTTGACGGCAATGACCTTGGGATGTTGGGCAATGTGGAAGCCTTGCCGGGCCGGGATGAAATCGATACCTTTGTCCGTGAAAACTTTGCTGTAAAGGCTGTTTTGAGTGCCGATGACACAATGAAGCAGCATTTGCTTGCAAAAGAGAAGATTGCCGAAGGCGACGTTGCATCGGCGTGGAAAATATTATTGGCAAATGCATTATAAACAACAATAAAAAATGGAAGTTACAGGAAGAATTAAAGTTATCAATCCCGAGCAGCAAATTAGCTCCAGCTTTAAAAAAAGGGAATTGGTAGTCACTACTGAAGAGCAATATCCGCAACATATCATGGTTGAATTCACCCAGGACAAAACGGACTTGCTGAACAATTACAAGCCGGGTGACCAGGTGCGCGTGTCAATTAACCTGCGTGGCCGCGAATGGGTAAGCCCGCAGGGCGAAACAAAGTATTTTAACACTATCCAGGGTTGGAGGATTGAAAAATTGCAACAGGAACCTGCCGGGCAAATGCCGCCAATGCCATCGCAAAATGACTTTCCGCCTGCACAGCAGTTCAAGGAGGAAGACCACGACGATTTGCCATTCTAATCAAATGCCCGGAGTACGCTTCGGGTTTTTTTATGTATATCCTCAATTCCCAGATTTCATTTCCACCGGTGCAGCAGGCAAGCCCTGATGGTTTGTTGTGCATTGGCGGAGACCTTTCGCCCCAGCGATTGTTGCATGCGTACAAAAGTGGGATTTTCCCCTGGTACAATGACGGCGATCCAATTTTATGGTGGGCACCAGAGCAAAGGATGGTGGTTTTTCCCTCGAATTACACCGTGCCCAAAAAGGTGCGCAATGTCCTGAACCGGAAATTGTACTCCGTCACGTTCAATCAGGAATTTGAAAAGGTGATTGAAAATTGCCGATTTACCATCAGGAATGGAAATGCCGATACCTGGTTAACCGACGAAATGCACGCCGCGTACCTGCAGCTTTACCATATGGGCGTGGCCAAGTCAGTTGAGGTTTGGAATGGAGAAGAGCTGGTTGGCGGGCTTTACGGCCTTGAACTCAATGGCGTGTTCTGTGGTGAGAGCATGTTTTCCAAGCAGTCAAACGCATCCAAGTACGCCTTTGTAGCTCTTGTTGAGAAGCTTGCGCATGAAAATTTTCGCCTGTTGGATTGCCAGCTTTACAATGACTATTTGTATCAATTGGGCGCGCGTGAGATTCCGCGAGAGGAGTTTATGAAGGTTTTGCGGTCTGGATAATCTATTGGACTTGAAAGAACCAATTTGCAAAAACGTACTTTTTTTAATTCGCTGGTGGACAACCATTTAGGCTTTGCCGCCTAGGTTTGGGGTATAAGGCACATTAACGGTTTTCCCGCACCAGATGAATTGGCTGAATTGCGATCTTGCGGGTGGAGGGTGGGGGACAAATGCAAATAAACTTTTTTGTGCTTCAGAGCCCTTTATACAAATACTGACCAGCTCGTTCGACGCTCGTCATTTTACTTTGCTCTGCCATTACCTGGGGTGTAAAAAGATTTTTAATTCAACGGTTTTCCCGCAGCAGATGAATTGTCCGGATTGCGATCTTGCGGGTGGAGGGTGGGGGACAAATACTATTTTAAATCCGCTATATATCGCCCGGAGGGAACCTTATCTTTCGGTTAGTCTTTGGAGAACTTTCGCCAACAATCGTCAATATGGTCATCAACCATTCCCGTGGCCTGCATGTGCGCGTAAACCACAGTTGATCCTACAAATTTGAACCCCCGTTTTTTTAAATCTTTGCTGATCGTGTCCGAGAGCTCTGAAGTTGCCGGAAGCTGTTTTTGATCGCTGTAACGGTTGATAATGGGCTGCCCGCCTGTAAAGCCCCAAATATATTGTGAGAAAGTCCCGAACTCCCGCTGGACATCCAAAAAGGCTTTCGCATTGGAAATCGCTGCTTTTATTTTCAGCCTATTGCGAATGATACCAGGGTTTTCCATAAGTTCGGCAACCTTGGCATCGTTATATTGCGCGATCTTTTTATAGTCAAAATTGTCAAAAGCCTGCCGGAAGTTTTCGCGCTTGCGCAGGATGGTGATCCATGAAAGGCCCGCCTGGAAAGTTTCCAGAATCAGGAACTCAAACAATTTCTGGTCATCGCGGACGGGTACGCCCCATTCGCGGTCGTGGTATTCAACGTAAAGCGGATCTTTTCCGCACCAGGCACATCTAATTTTTTCCATCTATTTTGAGGTATCGGTCAATGATTCCGTGTCCAAGATATATCATGGGGGTCAATGCCACGGCAATGCCCAATTTTACCAAATAGCCGGTCATTCCCGATGAGATATACATTTGCGTATCCATTTTGCCTGTTAAGTAAAACGCGATTCCCAAAACAATGAAGCTGTCAAAAAACTGCGATATAACCGTCGAACCTGTACTGCGCAACCAAATCCATTTTTGCCCCGTCCTTTGTTTGAAGTATTGAAAGATGACTGCGTCAATGAGCTGCGAAATCAGGAACGCGGTGATACTCCCAACGATGATCCAAATGCTCTGGCCGAATACTGCATTGAATTGCCCGTCGGTGATGCCATCAACCCGGGTGGTAGCGGGAATTCCAAGGGCGAAAAGAAGGACAAAAAAGCAATACGCGATTAGCGCTGCGGTCAATAACGACAGCTTTTTTACCTGCTCTTTGCCGTAGTACTCGTTAACCAGATCGGTAGTGAGGAACACCACCGGCCAAGGCAGAATGCCCACGCTCATGACGTATGGCCCAACATTGATGAGCTTCCCGCCAATAAGTTCGGCAGTAATGGCATTGGTGATAAAAATCCCGGCCAGGACCAGGAACACCTTGTTGCGTCGGCTGGTGAACATTTGGTAAATATAAAACGCGCCGGGCCATTGTGCAAACCCGCGGTTTCCGGATTGCCGCACGAGGGATGGAAGCGGCAGCTTTTGCCTTAGAGACCTCAAAGGTCTTTAAGACCTTTGAGGTCTGGCAAAACTATAGCGGACAGCCCGGCGCCCCGCGCGTGCCATAAAAAAACCCGCCTCAATTGAAGCGGGTTCTATCATCATGGTTAGGGTTTCAAAACCCATAACCCGTTACTCATAATTATCCAAGGGCTACGCGCTTGAATCCGGTCACGGTAAGGTTTGCATCTACCGACTTCACGTATGAAGCCACGTTCATTGATGAATCTTTGATGTAATCCTGGTTTACAAGGGTATTGTCCTTGAAGAAACGCTGAAGTTTTCCCTTCGCGATGTTGTCAAGCATAGCCTCGGGCTTGCCTTCCTGGCGAAGCTGGTCTTTGGCAATCTCGATTTCTTTCTCCACGGTGTTGGCGTCAACTCCTGACTCGTCAAGGGCGATTGGCGACATGGCCGCAGCCTGCATCGCGACGTTCTTGGCAGCCTCTTCGGCGCCCGGAACATTAGCTGAAAGCGCCACGAGAACGGCAATCTTGCCCGAGTGAACGTAAGAACCAATGAAAGCGCCCGAAAGTTTCTCGAAAGAGGCAACCTCGATTTTCTCACCGATAACTCCTGTTTGCTCGATCAGTTTCTCCGATACGCTGATTCCGTTGAAATCGGCGGCGAGGAATTCCTCTTTTGAATTGTAGTTCAAAGCAAGGTTTGCCAGGTCATTGGCGAGTTTCACGAAGCCTTCGTTCTTACCTACGAAGTCGGTTTCGCAGTTCAGGGTCATGGCAACGCCTTCGGTTTTGTCGGCATTGACAACCGCAACGGCGGCACCTTCAGTTGACTCGCGGTCTGAACGGTTGGCGGCAACTTTTTGCCCTTTTTTGCGCAGGATCTCGATTGCTTTTTCAAAATCGCCGTCGGCCTCGACAAGCGCCTTTTTGCAATCCATCATTCCGGCACCGGTTACGGTCCTTAGTTTATTTACGTCTGCAGCTGTGATTGTAGCCATATAACTGATAAGGTTTTAATGTTGAAATTTTAAAATCCCACCTTGGGGGCGGGATTTTCTTTGGATTTACTCTTCGGTCTTCTCCTCTGTTTGGGGAGCGGCCTCGGCGGCAACAGCTTCGGGAGCATCGGCTACGGGAGCGGCCGTTACATTTTCCTCGGCAGTCTCAGTGGCCATATCCTCGGTAGTTGCGTCGGAGTTCCTGTTTTGCAGGCCTTCGATCACCGCGGCAGTTACCAGCGAAAGGATTTTGTCAATCGACTTTGAAGCATCGTCATTGGAAGGAATCACGTAATCAACCTCACGAGGGTCAGAGTTCGTGTCCACCATGGCAAAAACTGGAATGTTTAATTTTTGTGCTTCTTTGATTGCGATGTGCTCAGCCTTGATGTCCACTACGAAAAGTGCGGCGGGAAGCCTTGACATGTCGGCAATTGAGCCCAGGTTCTTCTCAAGCTTCGCGCGAAGGCGGTCTACCTGAAGACGCTCTTTCTTTGACAAAGTCGCGAAAGTTCCGTCTTTTTTCATTTTGTCGATCATCGACATCTTCTTGACTGCCTTGCGGATGGTCACGAAGTTTGTCAGCATACCACCAGGCCACCTCTCGGTGATGTAAGGCATGTTTGCAGCCGCAGCTTTCTCGGCCACGATGTCTTTTGCCTGCTTCTTGGTTGCGACAAAAAGGATTTTACGTCCTGATGCGGCGATTTTCTTCAGGGCCTCGTTGGCTTCCTCGATTTTCGCAGCGGTTTTGTAAAGGTTGATGATATGGATGCCGTTGCGCTCCATATAAATGTAGGGAGCCATGTTCGGGTCCCATTTGCGGGTCATGTGACCGAAGTGTACTCCGGCGTCCAGCAATTCTTTGACATCTACTTTGTTTGCCATTTTGTTTTTTGTTTACGTTCCGTGATTAGCAATGTTCCCTTTGGCTGTCGGCTTTCGCTTGTTGGCACTGTGTCAAGGCTTCATTTAGATGCTAAACAATAGAAATTAAAAATTTTGAATTTTGAATTTTGAATTTTGACCCGAGCCGCCAGGCGAACTGAACGACGCAGGAGTTAATTCGGTTGCCGATGAGCATTGTCGTAACCTTCGTTCGACATTTGACATTCGACATTCGTCAGATTAACGTTTCGAGAACTGGAATCTCTTACGTGCTTTCTTCTGACCGAATTTCTTGCGCTCCACCATGCGTGGGTCCCTTGTCAAAAGCCCTTCTGGCTTCAGGATACCGCGGTTTTCCTCGGCAACTTCGCACATTGCGCGTGACAATGCCATGCGGACGGCTTCGGCCTGACCTGTGGTTCCGCCACCGTTAACGTTGACTTTCACGTCAAAGTTCGATGCGTTCTCAGTCATTTGAAGCGGCTGCATCACTTTGTACTGAAGCGTGGCCGTTGGGAAATAGGTTGCGAATTCTTTCTTGTTCACGGTGATCTTACCGCTTCCTTCTGTTACGTAAACCCGCGCAACAGCAGTCTTTCTTCTTCCGATCTTGTGGATTGTCGCCATTACTTGATCTCGTTTAGGTTAACGGTTTTAGGCTTTTGGGCCTCGTACTTGTGCTCAGCGCCGACGGTCACCTTCAGGTTCCTGAAGAGTTCCGCGCCCAGCCTGTTCTTGGGAAGCATGCCTTTGACGGCCTTCTCCACCAGGATGGCAGGGTTTTTTTGCTGAACGACTTTTGCGGAAAGTGTCCGCTGCCCGCCCGGGTAACCCGTGTGGCGCATGTAGATCTTGTCTTCCAGCTTGTTGCCGGTAAGGTTGATCTTCTCTGCATTGATAACGATCACGTTATCGCCGCAGTCAACGTGTGGCGTGTAACTTGGCTTGTACTTGCCGCGCAGGATCATAGCGACCTTTGACGCAAGACGTCCCAAGTTGTGACCTTCAGCATCAACAACAACCCACTCCTTCGTGACAGTGGCC
Organism: Bacteroidota bacterium; assembly: GCA_023437485.1. Lineage (GTDB taxonomy): Bacteria > Bacteroidota > Bacteroidia > Flavobacteriales > Flavobacteriaceae > Flavobacterium. Next base: position 8,022 of record JAEZGB010000175.1, on the reverse strand, counting down.
TTGTTGGCTGAAATCGTCTTGTAACTTAGTGTGTTCACAATAATTTATTTTAATTAAACATTCCATCCCCAATAAAGGGGTTGCAAAAGTACAACATTATCTCTAAAATACAAATCGCTGAAAAATATTCCATTAGGCTATTTGGCAGATGATTATCGGCAGGCCTGAAATGATATTGCGGACGATGGCCGGGCTTACTATCTTTACGCTTTGCGACCTTATGAAAGAAAGAGCCACCCTCAAACAAATCGCCTCCGAACTTGGCGTTTCCATCTCAACCGTCTCCAAGGCGCTCAACGGCAGCCCCGAAATCAGCGAGCCCACGCGCAACCGCATCCGTGAATACGCCAGCCTCAGGCATTATCGGCCCAATGCGATCGGGCTCAATTTGCGGCAACGCTCCACGCGCACCATCGGCGTTATAGTACCTAATATATTGAACCCGTTTTTCGCCAAGGTTTTTAGCGGAATCGAACAGTACGCCGAGGCCAAGGGCTACAACGTCCTCACCTGCATCTCGAACGAATCGCTCGGCCGGGAGGAGCACGCGCTGGAAATGCTGGCCAACGGCGCAATTGACGGTTTCATATTGTCGGTATCGGAGGAGGCGCAGAAGCTTGGCTCGTTCGATCATTTCGAGAAGATTTTGGCCGAGGGGACGCCGATCGTAATGTTTGACCGCGTCGCCGATTCGATCAAATGCGACAAGGTCATCGTGGACGATCTGGAATCGGCAGTCAATGCCACAAACCGCCTTGCCGAAATCGGATGCCGGAAAATCGCGCTTTTTTCCTCAATTGATAATCTCAGCGTGGGGAAACTGCGTGCCGAGGGATTTTTGCAGGCGATGCGGGCAAAGGGATTGGAAGTCGATGATAATCTCATCGTCAGGACCGACAATATCGACGATTTTGAAGATAAGGCCCTGCCGATATTGACGCATCGTCTGGCAGATGGTGTTTTTGCTTTGGACGAACACGCTTCGGTCTTTGCGATGAAGACCGGGTTGCAGGCAGGCTATAAAGTTCCCGATGAATTGGCGATTATCGGTTTTGCCGACGGTTTGTGGTCCAGAAGGATGACCCCAAGCCTCTCGACGGTATCGCAACACGGCCCCGAAATTGGTCAGGCGGCGGCCAAACTCCTGATCGAGCGGCTCGAAAACAAAGAGGAGATTCCCTTTAAAACAGTCGTAATCAATACCGAGCTGCGCAACCGGGATTCGACCCGGCGGTAAAAAATTTTTTGTTAAAATCAATCGAATTAGATAATTGATATATTTACATACTTAATTATGAGTGCTTTGCGATATATCATTTTTCTTTTGGCGATGGTTGTCACCTCGGCGGCAGCCCAGCAAAATGCGCTTGAAATTGCCCGAAAAGGTTCGGTTGCGCAGGCGAGGGAGCTCTATGCTCAATCACCCGATGCGTTCAATGAAAAATCCCGCGAAGGTTTCACTCCGCTGATCCTGGCCACCTACCGGGGAAACAATGAGGTCGCGCAATTTTTGATAGAAAAGGGCATCGGGATCGACCAGAACAGCCCGATGGGCTCCCCGCTGATGGCGGCGGCGGTCAAGGCCAATATCGGCATCGCAAAATTATTGCTGGAAAAGAAGGCAAACCCAGACCTCACCGATGCCAACGGTATGACCGCCCTGATGTATGCCGCGCAGTTTTCCAATTCTGATTTTGTGGATTTGCTGCTTAAACACAATGCGAACCGTCATTTGAAGGACGGCAAGGGAAAGACTGCTTTTGAGTATGCAGTCTTTTCAGGCGACGATAAAACCATCAACCTTTTAAAATAGCAGCTATGAAAAAAATTACCCTTGCCGGACTCTTTGTTTTTTCAGTCGGCATCGCGCAAAAGACCACTAACAGCGTCCAAATCCTGCCGCAGGTATCGGCCAAGGTTGACCTGAACGAAACTACCCAGATTGCCACACTTACGATGACCGGCCCATCTGACAGGTGGTTCGCGCTCACCCTTGGGTCATTTGGCGCCCCGGGCGCGATGAGTGCGGGCAATGATGTGGTTTATTTTGACGGGGCCACTTTGGTCGATGCGACCCACAACGGGTTGGGAACTGCCCCCACGCCGGATGCCCAAAACGATTGGACTGTGACCAACAATGAGATTGCAGCAGGAGTGAGGACCTTGGTGGCAACCCGATCCTTTGCCGGTGGGCCAAATGATTTTTCGTTTGATTTCTCGGCGACAGAAATCGACCTTGCCGCCGCGCATGCCGAGACTGCCATCATGGCGCCACTGCAATACCACGGCGTGAACCGCGCCAATATGCAAAACGTTGCTTTTGAAACATTGGGCGTGGCCGAAAATTCGCTTCGCGCAACCCGGATATTCCCAAATCCTTCAAGCGGGAATTTTACCGTGAGCGCCAATGCGCAACTTACCCGGATATCGATTTATACCCATACCGGATCCCTGGTCAGGACCATTGAAGTCAACTCGGGCAGCAACGCGCAGGTTAACATCAGCGGGCTTCAAACCGGAACTTATTTAATGGAACTGGTAAATGACACCGGCAAAGCCTGGAAAAAGGTAATTGTGGAATAACAATAAAGGTGAGCCTCAGCCCACCTTTCATCATTTTCTTTTCATCAGAATTTCCATATTCTTAAATTCCTTGCCGTCAGCGCCAATGTCAAACATCTCCATTTTCCGGGTATTGTTGTCCACGATGGTGTAGATCTCCCGCGATGGCTTGTTCTTGCCGGTAACGGGGTCAGTAACCTCGCCTTTAAACTCCACCTGGTTTGATCCCTGGTCATAGACGCCATTCATGTACATGATCCCAGTACCCATGTTATCCATCCAGGTGGAAACCATTTTCCCGGTTGCATTGTCGTGGCCTACCGTTGAAATGCCTTCGAACGGCATGCCCATCATTGACCCGCTAAAGGTGGTTTGCTGGTAGCGCCCGCCCAGGATCATCTTTCCCGATGCCGTTACATTGGCTTTGGTTGCCGGCTGGCCCGGTGCTTGCCAAAATGTCATTTCCACATCCCAATTTCCACTGTCCATGGCCAGGAATTTATGCGCCTCACCCGGGGTCATGTACTTTTCCCAGGCCTGAGCCACTGCGGCCGAATCCATTGCCGGCGCAGCGGTTTCGATGACGGCGGTAGTGTCGGCGGTGGAAGGTGTTGTGTCGATTGCCTTGTCTTCGGCTTTTTTGCAAGCGGCCATAATTGCCACAACTGCAAGGACAGTCAGTAATTTTTTCTTCATTCGATTTGATTTTTTGGTTCGCTCAAATATAGTTGATAATCAATGGGCGGCCAGCCAATTCTCGCCTTCGCCCATGTCCACCTCGAGCGGGACATCCATCTTGAAGGCGTTCTCCATTTCATAACGGATCATCGGCCGAATGGCCTCGAGTTCTGATTTGTGGACGTCGAACACAAGTTCGTCATGTACCTGTAAAAGCATTTTGCTCTTCCAGTTTTCAGATGTAAGTTTCCTGTGGATGTTGATCATAGCGATCTTGATGATATCGGCTGCCGAACCCTGGATCGGGGCGTTGACGGCGTTGCGTTCGGCGGCACCGCGTACCACGTTGTTCTGTGAATTGATATCCTTGAGATAACGCCGTCTGCCGGAAACCGTCTGAGCATAGCCATTGTGCCTGGCCGTGTCAATCTGCTCCTGAATATAGGCCCGAAGCCTGGGATAAGTGTTGTAGTAGGCGTCGATAAGATCCTTTGATTCGCTCCGTGTCAGCGAGGTCTGGTTTGAAAGCCCAAATGCCGAAACCCCGTAAATGATTCCAAAGTTGACGGTCTTGGCGTGGCTTCGCTGTTCGCGGGTCACCTCGTCAAGCGGAACGTTAAAAACGCGTGCCGCCGTCGCCTTGTGAATGTCCTCGCCGTTGCGGAAGGATTCGATCATGTTGGGCTCGCCGCTCAGGGCCGCGATGATGCGGAGTTCAATTTGCGAGTAATCGGCCGAAAGCAGCACGTAATCTTCACTTCTAGGGATGAACGCCTTCCTGATCAGCCGGCCGCGCTCAGTTCGTATGGGAATGTTCTGCAGGTTCGGGTTGTTGGAACTCAGCCGCCCGGTCGCGGCAACGGCCTGCATGTATTCGGTATGGACGCGGCCGGTAAGGTTGCATATTTGCTGCGGAAGCGCGTCAACATATGTATTCTTTAATTTAACCAACTGTCTCCAATCCAGGATGTCCTGAACAAAAGGGCTTTCGAGCGCCAGGTAGGACAGGATTTCCTCGCCGGTGGCGTACTGGCCGGTTTTGGTTTTCTTTTGTTTTGCGCCGCCAATCTTAAGTTTGTCAAACAGGATCTCGCCCAATTGCCGCGGCGAGGCCAGGTTAAACTTTTCGCCGGCCGCTTCGTAAATCTTCATCTCAAGTGTGGCAATGTCCTGCTGCAACTCGCCCGAAAGCGACTGCAGAAAAGGGATGTCCAGGTTTACGCCTTCCATTTCCATATCGGCCAGCACCGGGATTAGCGGGATTTCAATTTCGTCGAAGAGCTTACGGGTGCCGTTTCGCAAAAGTTCGGGTTCAAAGACTGATTTGAGCTGAAGCGTGACATCGGCATCCTCGGCGGCGTATTCCTTGATCTGTTCAAGCGGCACCTCGCGCATGGTGCGTTGGCCTTTTCCTTTTTTGCCGATGAGTTTCTCAATGGCCATCGGCGAATATTGCAGATAAGTCTCGCTCAGGATATCCATTCCGTGGCGCATGTCGGGGTTGATGAGGTAGTGCGCGATCATCGTATCAAACATCGGCCCGCGTACCTCAATTCCGTAATTGCGCATCACCTTCAGGTCATACTTGAGGTTCTGGCCCACTTTTTCAATTTGTTCCGATTCAAAAAATTCGCGGAAGGCCTCGACGGTTTGCTGCGCCTGGCCGCGGTCATCGGTTATCGGCACATAATACCCCTTGCCCTTTTCCCATGAAAATGACAGCCCGACAAGTTCGGCGGTCAGGGGGTCAATACCGGTAGTTTCGGTGTCCCAACTGACGGTTTTTTGTTTGAGAAGGTTCTGCAATAAAAGCTTTATTCCCATCGCACCCTGGACAACCTGATAAAAGTGCTCTGTGTTTTCGATGTTTTTGTAGTGTTGGGTGCTGATCTCGCCCTCGCCCGGAGTCGAGAACAAATCAAACTGATCGTTCTTGACAATGGTCTTGGTGGGTTGAAGCCCTTGCGTTTCAATTGTGCCGTAATCTTTGTTGGGTGAATAGAACAGACTGTTGAACTGCTCGGCCATGCGGCGGAATTCAAGTTCACGGAAGAGTTCTTCCACTTTTTCGGCATCGGGTTTTGAAAGCTCAAAATCCTGCTCGCAAAAGTTCACTTCGCAGTCGCAGATAATGGTGGCCAATTTTTTTGACATGATCCCAACATGCGCGTTGGCCTCAATGGTTTCCTTCATCTTCCCCTTGAGCTTGTCGGTATTGGCCAAAAGGTTTTCCATCGTGCCGAATTCCTTCAGCAATTTCTTGGCGGTGACTTCGCCCACTCCGGGGAGCCCCGGAATGTTATCGATCGAATCGCCCATCATTCCCAAAAAATCAATTACCTGGTCAGGCCGTTCAATCCCAAAGCGCTCCAAAACCTCGGGCACGCCCCAAATCTCGATGCCGTTACCCATTCGTGCAGGCCGGTAAATAAAGATGTTTTCTGAAACCAGTTGCGCAAAATCCTTGTCCGGCGTCACCATAAAAACCTGATATCCCTGTTTTTCAGCCTGTTTGGCAAGCGTCCCGATGAGGTCGTCGGCTTCGCAACCAGCCAGTTCGATGATGGGAATGTGCATCGCCTCAAGAATCTTGTGAATATAGGGGATCGCGATCATGATGGCCTCGGGCGTCGCGCTGCGGTTGGCTTTGTATTCGGGAAACATTTCAGTCCGCACGGCACTGCCTTCCTTGTCAAATGCGACGGCAAGGTGATCAGGTTTTTCGCGTTTGATCACATCGAGCAGTGAATTCATGAATCCCATGATGGCCGAAGTATCCAGTCCTTTTGAATTTATCCGTGGGTTTTTGATAAAAGCGTAGTAGCCGCGAAAAATCAGGGCGTAGGCATCGAGCAGAAATAGTCTTTTTTGGGCGGCCATCGTATTTTGTTTGCCGTAAAAATAATCAATAAATGGCGAACGCACTTTTATAAATCAGGCGTCTTTTTAAGAGCTGTTTAAGATGTGGTGCCATTATTTATTAACATTTATCGCGCGTGAACCCCGTCGCTACGGGCTATCTCCCTGTTTTGCAGAAGCCGCCCTGGTAGGCCGCATTTGTGGAAAACCTCAATTCGATTCTATTAACGGTTAAACATTTTACATATTTTAGTAAAGCCCATCCGGAGTTCACTCCAAACCTAACCTACGTGAGAAACGCCTTGCTTTTCTTGATGGCGATTTTTATTGCCGACATGACCTTGCCGCTCGGAATTGCCTTTGGCAACCTCTACATCGGCTGCATACTGCTGGTGATGCGCGAAGGACGTAAGCCGATCATGATAATCACCGCCATAGGGTGTGCACTAACGCTCCTTAAGGTTGGCATTTACTACGACAAATACACTGAATTCTATTTCCTGATAAACCGGTTCACCACCGTTTTTACCTTGATAGTCATGGCGATCATCACCACCCGGCTAAGCATTTTTCAGGAAAGGCAAAAGCTGATGGAAGAACTTGACCGCAAACAAAAGGAAAGCGAACAATTCCTTTACATTGCCAGCCATGATCTCAACGAGCCCGTCCGAACCATTAAGGTCATGGCCGAAATGTTGGATAAACGGCACTCACATGTCCTTAATGACGAAGGGCGGCAGTTCACGCAGTTCATTCACGGGGCTGCCGAAAGGATGTCAGCGCTTATCCGATCGTTGCTGGATTACGGCCGGATCGGGAAAGATTCGTCAAGAAAACCGGCCGATATTTCTAAGATTGCTGACCAGGCAATCAAGAACCTGGCTTGCCCAATTGCCGAATCGGGCGCTGCGTTTGAAGTTGCGCCGCTTGGAGTTATGCCGGTTTATGAAACCGAACTTCTTCAGTTGTTTCAAAACCTGTTTTCCAATGCGATTAAATTCAAGAGGGAGGGTGTTCCCCCGAAAATCGCCGTGACGTCTCATCAAATTCCCGGGTATCGGCAATTTTGCGTGCGCGACAACGGAATCGGAATACTGCCGCAACACCTGGAAAAGATTTTCGCGATGTTCCGCAAACTCCATTCGCCGCAGGACATTGAAGGCACCGGAATCGGGCTGGCGCATTGCCGCAAGATCGCCGAACTGCATGGCGGCCGCATTTGGGCCGAATCTTTACCCGGCGAGGGAAGCTCGTTTTACTTTACAATACCAGATAACTAAAATACCATGAAAAAAATCCCCGGACTGGACTGTATATTATTGATCGAAGATGACAAGGCGACCAACTTTATCCACCAGCTCGCAATAAGGGAATTGGGGCTCGATGCCCGGATACAGGTTTGCCTCAACGGGCGCGAAGGCCTGGATTACCTTACAGGCCAGGGCGCATTTCAGGGATTGGGAAAAGTTTCGCGGCCCGGCATCATATTTCTGGATATCAACATGCCGCTGATGGACGGCTGGGAATTCCTTGAGGCGTATGATTTGTTGGACGACAATCAGAAAGCCGATATTGTCGTGGTGATGGTATCCTCCAGCACGAACCCAGATGATCACAAAAGGGCACTGCGCCGCGATGTGGTATCGGGATTTGTAAACAAACCGCTTACCACCGAGGTGATTTCAGGAGTCATCCAAAAGCATTTTCCCAGCCCAAATCCGTAAACAGTACCCCAGGTGGGCGGCTGCAGCAACCGTTAAATTTGAATTAATGGTTCAGCGAAGCCTTTTAAAAGGTTGTTATTTTGCCTTAAATCTATTGCATGTTCCGCTGGCTAATCCTTGTTGCGATCCTCCTTCTTGTTGAATTTTACGCTTTCCAGGCCTTTCGCACGGCATTTCGTTCGCGCTGGGTGGCATGGGG
>JAEZGB010000163.1 GCA_023437485.1 Bacteroidota bacterium | reverse complement strand
ACTCAGGTGTTTGACAGCATCGTAAACCTTATCGCGCCTGAGATGCCAAGGCAAATTCAGCGCTGGGGCGGAAACATCCAAACCTGGCAAAACAACGTTCAGGCAGCGCGGGACTTTCTTTTGACCCGCTGTTCGCAAACCATCAATACCGGACTGGCCAGTTGTTATGAGCTTGAAGGCCCGTTTGCAACTACTTTCAATGTTGAACCTGCCTCGGCGGGCAAGATCCGGATGAACTCCGAATGGATTGCCAATTACCCGTTCTCGGCGCAGGTTTTTGGCAATATAGAAACCCTGTTGAAGGCCGAGGCCAATCCCGGGTTCGAGTTTAGCCATTGGGTGGTGGACGGCGCGGTGATCCAGCCGGACCCCGAAAGTATTGACATTGTGCTCCAAATCTCACAAGCGACCTCGGTTACGGCGCATTTTATTGACCTTATAAACAACGATGACGAGGTAATTTACTACTGGCATTTCAATACGCTGGATACGCCCGTCGATGTGACCTCCATTGCCCCGGATTACAACCACATTCCCGAAGCCGCGCCGATGCTCACCTATACAGGTTCCGGGCCGAGGGATATCGATGCCAATAATGGCGGATCCAACATCAACCTGCACCAAAATGAAGGAACCGGGCTTTCGGCGAGGGTTCGTAACCCTTCTGACGGCCGGTCGCTGGTATTTGACATGCCCACCACGGGCTATCAGGACATCCGTTTTGCCTATGCCGTACAACGCACCAATCAGGGGCAGTTGATCAACAACATTTCCTATAGTGTTGACGGGACCACCTTTATCCAGGACGGGCTTGCCCAGAGCGCCTTTAACGTTGCGACCGACTTCAGCTTTGTGCAGGTTGACTTCAGCGCGCTCGAGGCAGTCGACAACAATGCAAACTTCAAAGTTAAGATTGAATTTGAGGGCAATACCACCGCAGATAACGGCAATAACCGCTTTGACAACATTACATTGAAAGGTGTCGAATACCAACTGTCGACTCCATCGCAACAGCTCACCACTTACCAGGTGTTCCCTAACCCATTCAAACATTCGGTACAGGTCTTAAGCAGTGAGCCGATGTTCGAAATTTCCATCTACGATATGTTGGGCAAACGGATTGCCGAAATCCCGGCTGGAGGAACAACCTCACGCACCCTTGGGCTGGCAACGCTCAATTCCGGGATTTACCTTTTGAAGATCCGGACCCTAAACGGGATGATTACCCATAAAATCGTAAAACATTAATCCAGGCGGCGTGTAAAAGCGCCGCTTTTTTTTCCAGGACCTTAACATTAATGGCGCTTAATAATATGTCTTGTTTTGCGTTATCAAATAGTGAAAGTTGAATTTGCGATAGTCGATATTGAAACTACCGGTGGATATGCGGGCGGTAGCCGGATTACTGAAATAGCCATCGTAATCCACGACGGTTCCCGGATTGTGGAACGTTGGGAAACACTGGTAAATCCTGAAAAGGAAATCCCCCTGCCAATTTTCGCGCTTACAGGCATTTCCAATGATATGGTACGCGATGCTCCTGTTTTTGATGACCTCGCTCCAACAGTCCATGCAATGCTCAGGAACCGCGTTTTTGTTGCGCACAATGTCAACTTTGATTATTCGTTTGTGCGCCACCAGTTGCAGCAGGCCGGGATCAATTGGACTGCGCCAAAACTGTGTACGGTACGCGCGGCCCGAAGGATTTGCCCGGGGCTTCGCTCCTATGCCCTGGCCAATCTTTGCCAAGCCCTTGAAATTCCGCACCACAACCGGCACCGGGCGGGCGGGGATGCTGACGCAACCGCGCTTTTGTTTTCAAAATTAAGCGAATGGGACCAACGGGGCGATCTCGAGGGCCTGCTCCGAAAAGGTTCGGCCGAATGCCGTTTGCCGCCCAATGTCCCAAAAAGCGATTTTGATGTGCTGCCCCGTAGCCCGGGTGTGTATTACTTTCATGATCGGGCCGGCAAAGTAGTGTATGTGGGAAAAGCCATCAACTTAAAGAGCCGGGTGTCGTCGCATTTCACCGGGCACAATATCAATCCGCAACGGCAAAATTTTCTGCGCGACATCTTCTCAATAACATTTGAAGTATGCGCCACTGAGCTTATCGCGCTCTTGTTGGAATGCAGTGAAATCCGTCGGCTTTGGCCAAAACACAACCGCGCATTAAAGCGTTTCGAGCCCAAATTCGGGCTTTTTGAGTACGAGGCCCGCAGCGGTCACCGGTACCTGGCCGTGGGAAAATTGTCACGGCTCCAGCGGTGTGTAATGCCTTTTCACAGCCAACATGCCGCCGTTTCGGCACTGGTCAAACTTGCAGCCGAACATCAAATCGACACCCGGTTTTGCCAGTTTGGTACCGTGCCGGACGATTTGATGCGGATTGACGATTCCCGTCCGCTTCCCGGATGCTCTGAACATAATTCTCGCGTTGAAACGGCAATCCAGGACCTTCTCAGTAAACGGCCCACTTTTGCCATCATCGACAACGGCCGGGACCTGAGCGAAAAAAGTTGCGTTCTGATTGAAGACGGCGATTTTTACGGCATGGGTTATTTTCCAGTCCATGAGCAGATTGGCGGTATCGATCAGTTAAAAAACTTTCTGGTTCGGTATCCGGGCAACCAATATGCGGTTCAGCTCGCTTTAACCCACGCGCAGAAATTTCCCATGCGGGTAAAATCAGCTGTGGCGATCGCCGAATGTAGCTAAGGAGAAATCAAAATTTGCCGTAAATTTAGGACCTTATTAAAAGCCATGCCACAACCTAAATCCAAATTGGTCCAGATCAAAACCCGGCCAACGGAAATCGCCCCCCGCGATTTCCTGCTTAGTCAACCTGAAGGCCCGCGCCGGGATGACGCCTTTATATTGCTTGAAATGATGCGGGAGCTTTCGGGCGAGGAACCCGTCATGTGGGGAAACTCGATCATAGGCTTTGGCCAAAAAAGATACAGAAGCGAAAAAACCGGCCGCGAGGTTGACTGGTTCCTGGTTGGACTCGCACTTCGCAAATCAAACATTTCGGTACACCTGGCAATCGACATCAACCAACACTCGGAGTTGCTTTCAAAATTGGGGAAGCACAAAACGGGAGCAGGTTGTCTTTACCTGGATCGCCTGGCCGATGTTGACCGAGAAGTCCTGGCAAAATTGATCAGCAATGCCATAAATAAATAACATGACCAAAAACGAGGTTCTCACTGAATTGCAGGCCAGGAGCAATCCCTCTACCCTGGCGCACAATAAAAAATATGGCGCCACCAATACTTTCGGCGTTAAACTTGGCGACATCCGGGCTTTGGCAAAAAAAATCAAGGTTGATCCGGCGCTATCACTTGAGTTGTGGCAAACCGGCAATGCCGACGCGCAGATGTTGTCCTGCCTCATTGCCAAACCATCGGAACTCACCCCTGACGAACTTATTCGGCGGGCCGAAATGACAGACTTTGCGCATGTGGCCGATTGGTTCAACAATTACCTTCTCAAGGATCATCCGCAGAGAGAAGATATCCGCAAACTGGGGCTGAAGTCCGATAACAAATGGGGGCTGCGTTCGGCCTGGAGCCTGACCGCCGGCGTAATTGCCCGCGGCGCATCTGGCCTGAACCTCGATGAAGTACTCAACGAGTTGGAAGCCACAATGCCAAAGGCCGATCCCGAAGTTCAGTGGACCATGAACACAGCCTTGGCCAACATCGGGATTTATCATTTGCCCTGGCGCCAGCGAGCCATTGACATTGGTGAAAAACTTGGGATTTATCGCGATTTTCCAGTTTCAAAAGGATGTACATCGCCATTTGCGCCAATTTGGATCAATGCCATGGCAAAACGTCAGGATGGATAACTATTTAGAATGAAAAACCAAATAATTTGTCCGCTTTTGGGGGCAATTATTCTGCTTTGCACTGCGTTGATTTTCAACAATATCACCACTCATCGGCGGTATCCAACCAATCGCAAGTTCACGCACATGATTAAAAAATCACTTCAAATCAGGCCTCGCAGTTAATGGAAGAAGGATTCACAATATTTCTGGGCTTGTTGGGAACTTTTGCTTTTGCCATTAGCGGGATCCGTTTGGCTTCGGGCAAAAACATTGACTGGTTTGGAGCATATATCATTGGGTTAGCAACCGCAATTGGCGGCGGGACGGTGCGGGACCTGCTGCTTGACGTCACGCCTTTTTGGATGCAGGATCCCAAATACATCATCACCACGGCGGTGGCTTTGGTGGCAGCGCTTATCTTCAAGGGAAGGCTTTTTAAGCTTGGCGCGACCTTGTTTATGTTTGACGCCATCGGGCTGGGGCTGTTTACCGTGGGGGGAATTACCAAAAGTATCGCGGCCGGGCTGCCATTTTGGGTGTGCATTGCGATGGGAACCATAACCGGGTCAGTTGGCGGCGTTATGCGCGATGTATTGCTAAACGAGGTTCCGCTCCTGTTCCGAAAAGACATTTATGCCCTTACTTGCATTGCCGGTGGCCTGATGTATTTCGGGTGCGCCCAACTTGGACTGCGCGAGAGTCTGATCGAGCTGATCGCGGCACTAACGGTTATTGTGCTCCGGTTGATCGCGGTCAAATTCCACATCCATCTTCCTGTACTGGAGTCGGTGACAAAAAAATAGCGGCAGAGCATTTAAAAATCGTAAATTAGGACGAATCAAAATTTACGGCAATGGAAACTTTAATCAAGATGGTCGCCGACAAAACCGGCATTTCACATGATCAGGCTGCTACGGCAGTAAACACTGTCATTCACTTTCTGAAAGACAAGCTTCCGCCCGGCATGGCCGAGAATATTGAAGGTTTTATTAACGGCGGCGATACAGGCGGACTTGGCGACATCGCGGGAAAATTGGGTGACATTTTCAACAAATAACCCGGATGAAGCCAGAATTCCTGCAGGTTCTGAAGGATCGATTTGACCAGAATATGCATCGTCACGAATCCATCGGGTGGGAAGAAGTCCGCTCCGGGTTAGCGAAACAGCCTAACAAATTAAAGACTCTTGAACTGATGGAAAATTCCGGCGGCGAACCCGATGCCATTGGCAGGCGGCCCTCCGGGGAGATCATCTATTGCGATTGTTCGGACGAAAGCCCGTCGGGGCGCCGGAGCCTCTGTTATGACCAGCAGGCATTGGATTCAAGAAAAGAACACAAACCCAAGGGAAGCGCGGTTAGTTTAGCCCGTGAAATTGGCGCCTGCCTTCTCACCGAATCGGATTATGAGTTGCTGCAGGCAGTTGGCCCTTTTGATACCAAAACATCCTCCTGGCTTGCCACGCCCGATGAAATACGCTCACTCGGGGGCGCGCTCTTTGGCGATTTTAGGTACGGGCGTACTTTTGTCTATCACAACGGAGCACAATCTTACTATGCTTCCAGGGGCGTGCGATTTCTCGTTGAAATTTAGTTTCAGGTCATGTGCTATCGCGTCGAAATGAAAATGGACATACGCAAATTGGCAAAACGGTTCAACGCGAACCTGGCCGATCCTGCCGGGTTTGTTCCTGCGGCCGAATTCAACGGTTTTGAATATCCTGTACTTCCCGTGATTTTGGCCGAATTACCTTCGAGGGTTTCACTGGAGTATCATTGGGGACTGATTCCTCCCTGGAGCCGTGAGATCGAAATCCGAAAAAATACCCTAAACGCGAGGGTTGAATCCCTTAATGACAAACCCGCTTTTCGCGATTCGGTCAACAATCGTTGCTTGGTGCTGGCAACAGGTTACTATGAATGGCGATGGAACGATCCAAAAGGCAAGTCGAAACAAAAATTTGAGATCCACCATGCCGAAGCGGAAGCCTTTGCCTTTGCCGGGCTTTATTCGCGACAAACCCTTGGCGATGGCAAATCGCGCAATACCTTTACCATCGTGACCACTGCGGCAAACCCTCAGATGCGTTATGTGCACAACAATAAACTTCGAATGCCGCTGATGCTGAATCCAGGTGATGAGCAGGCCTGGCTGAACGCTTCCAACCCGCCCGAAAGCTTCGGTTATCCAAATTACGATGCGCGGCTTATCGTATTTCCCACTTGATTATATTTGTACTCTAACACCAAATATTATGAATCCAATAATCAGGAATATCCTGGCCGTGATTGGAGGGATTGTCATTGGTTCCATGGTAAATATGGGAATCATCACACTGGGACCGTCCATCATCCCGCCTCCTTCAGGAGTTGACATCAGCACACCCGAAGGGCTAAAAGCAGGCATGCACCTGTTTGAACCGAAACATTATATTTTTCCATTCCTGGCGCATGCTTTGGGCACCCTGGCAGGAGCTTTTACCGCTGCGATGTTGGCGGCCTACAAACGAATGAAAATTGCATTGGGTATTGGAATTTTCTTTCTCCTGGGCGGAATTGCCAGCGTGGTAATGCTTTCGTCGCCCATGTGGTATACGGTCTGCGACCTGCTTTTGGCCTATATGCCGATGGCAATCCTTGGAGGCCGGCTTGCAGTCCGGAAGTAGTGTTAAAATCGCTGCCCCCAATAATTATTACAAAATAATAAGGTAAATTGTAGCGTTTAAAGTGGGAATCTTATAATTATGAAGTACCTGCCTTTCCTTTTTATGTTATGCGGTTGGATTGTATCGGCGCAGCCAGCAACTGACCGGTTGCTCAACAGGGCCGATTTTAAACTGACCGACGGCCGGATGGTTGCCTCAAAAGTGGATTGTGTCCTTTCAAATGAATCAGCTGAACTTCCCATTCTTATCAGCATCGTCTGCATGCAATATGCCTTTGATGATATGGGCGTTTCAAGAATCAACGACATGATCAAATACGCTAATGGGAAGGTTCGCAAATCGGTAGCCGGCGACTACACCCCTTCTGAATTTAAAATGGCGTACAATCCGTCAACGCGCATGTGGAGCCTGACCAACCTGTTCAGCGTACAGGAAAGCGGCGTGACGCGCAAAAGCCTGATGGCGCTGGACTTTGATTCGGCGGGCAACTTTCTGGAAATTAAGCGCATCTTTTAAATGCTTAAGTTTGGCGCGGTAGGGTTTATTTTAATTTTCTTTATGGCGGTATCCTCTTGCCGGGAAGCTGAGCAGAAAAATGACGGTAAACCGTTTTCGGATATCAAAGACCCCATACCATTTGATACTGAAAAATGGCTGACGGACGATGGCGGCAGTTTTCCATACCGCGAAAGGATGCTGGCCGACCTGTTTGCCGACGATAAACTCAAGGGACTTACAAAGGAACAGATTGTCGAACGCCTGGGCCAGCCCACCCGCACGGACAAGAACTACTTTTTTTACCTGGTGACACAGGATAAAATCCAGTTTTTCACGCTGCGCACCAAAACCCTCGTGATCCGATTTTCAGAACGGGGCCTTTCGGAGGCCGTATTGATTCATGGAGGATGAACCAGGCTATTAATGCATATAACGGAAAACTTGCAGGGCCTGACGCCGAGATTGGCAAGGCGCTTTGCCGCATTATTTCATGTTCGCTGCCCGATGCCGAATCCAGGATATGGCACGGCCACCCGGTTTGGTTCCTCGACGGCAACCCCATTGCCGGTTACAGCAAAATGAAAGACGGTATGCGATTATTGTTTTGGAGCGGGCAATCCTTCAAGCAGCCGGGCCTGTCGCCTGAAGGTAAATTCAAAGCCGCCGGGAAACGCTTTCATGATTTGAAAGAAATTGATGTGGAACAACTTAAAAACTGGCTCACGGAGGCACGCTTCACACAATGGGATTACAAAAATATCGTAAAGCGCAAAGGCGTTCTTGAAAAACTCAATATCGCTGAGCAACCGCCGGACTCTCAAAAGCTTCGATAAAATCGGCAAAGAATCCCAGCAACGCCATTGACATAAAACTTTCCTTTTCCCCTGCCGCGGGTGCTTCACCCTGCATGACTGATTGCCGATTTCGCTTGCTAAAGTAACCCTGAGGCAACCACGAAGTTCCCAAAAGACCGTTGATTTCACGGTTCGATCTCATGTTACCGCCGGTGGCAATTTGCTTTATCCGGGAATTTTGAGATAGACAAAGAGCGTGGGTCGCAGCCAGGAATGACAGTACCGCCGCTGTATACAGCCCTTTTTGATGAGCGGCAATTCCCTGGCAAATAAGGTCAGGATTGGGATGACGCTCGCTGAAGAATTTCCCTAGCGCCGGCAAATTTTTTTTAAAGAAAAGCATGATGATGCTCTCGGCAGCTTCCGGCTGGCCTTGGTTCACAAGCCGCGCAAGATCAAAAACGGTGCGCAACCGAATGTTTTGCGGTACATACCAGCCCGCGTCAAGCAATGCCAGGATGTTGGGGTCCACGGTTGCTTGTCGGATCCAATAAAGGGTATCGTCAATAATTTCAGATTCCATGCCGGGTGGATAGTCAGGGCAAAGTACAAAAAATCAACCGTAGCATAAAAAAAAAAGCCCCGGGGTGCGGGGCTGTGATAATCAAGCTGCCATTTGCATGGCCGCGGCTGGGGTCTTGTGAAAGTATTCGCAGTAAAACTCTGCGATTTCGTAAAGCAAATCCTTGCCTTCACGGGTTGGATTCTCTACGTACATTTTCAATTTGCTCATTAGCAGTTTCCGAACCGCCATTTCCAGCGGATTTTCGTCATCGCTCTCAACGGCCAGTATCTCACGAATTCGTTCAGCGATATTTTGACGGTGCATAAAGCGTTCGGCAATAAAGAGGTTCAGGACCAGGGTAGTAATATTGTTGCTCATAACTTTGGGTTTTTAGCTAAATTAAGATGATACTGCTACCGGCAGATTATACCATTTTGGCATTTGATTACACTTAAACAAGGTTATCAAATCATTAATTTCAGGTAAAATTATTGGTTTAGGCGACAATCGGGTCCTTTCCCCGACATTGTGCCAAAAAAGTCGTTAAAATGTATTTTTTTGCACAGGTCATTAAACATCGGCTACAGTCACGATTTCTGGTTTTAGATCGCAATTTTGGACGGACCAGGTTGTTTTTGAAATCGGGATTATAGACAAATTGGGAACGCGATGTTGTATGAGTTTGCATAATTCCCATTAATTAACAAGGTCATCCCTACGGTTAAAAAAAATGGTTGTAAGGTCGTTCTTCCCAAAAAGAAATGATGCGCCAAACATTAACTTAAATTGTAAGTAAAATACTATTTAAAAAGTATATTTTTGCATTTCGTCGATAAAATGTTACATTTTAACAGATTTATTAAAATTCTTCATATAGTTTTGTGACCGAGGATTTGGATGATGTTAGCCCCACCATCCACCTCAAAATTGAGATTTGACGAAGATTCCCCAATCATTCGTCGCCAAAACTTAACCTACTGAACTATGAAGAAGTTATTTCTACTATTGACGACGCTTCTTTGCCTTATGGCCAATGCTCAAAAACCGACCAAAGGCAAGCCAAGTAAAGGAAATCAAGCTCCCACCGCGTTAAGTTATCCGTCTCCACACATTTTCACTGCGGGTACCGCGATTGCTCCCCTAAACCCAACTGTCACCGGAAACGTAAATAATTTCTCGGTATCGCCCGCACTTCCGTCTGGTTTGGGCATTAACAGTTCAACGGGTAAAATTACCGGGACCCCGGCCAATGCTACGGCTTCGGCCAATTATATCATCACGGCTTCAAACCACAAAGGCAGTACAAGTTTTAGCCTTGGAATCACGGTTAATGCTCCGATGGTTGCCCCAAGTTCGCTTTCCTATCCATCGCCTAACACTTTTACCGTGGGCACGGCCATTGCGACGCTTTCGCCGGTAGTTTCAGGGACCGTTACCTCCTACAGCGTTTCACCGTCGCTTCCCGCCGGGCTGTCGATCAGTTCAACCACCGGAAAGATTACCGGAACACCTACGGTGGCGACATCGACGGCTACTTATAATGTCACGGCCGCAAACTCGGCCGGTACCAAGACTTTTGGCGTCGTGATCACGGTCAATCCCGCAGTCACCCCGCCAAGTTCGCTTTCCTATCCGTCGCCAAACACCTTTACCGTAGGCACGGCCATTGCGACGCTTTCGCCGGTAGTTTCAGGGACCGTTACCTCCTACAGCGTTTCACCTTCGCTTCCCGCCGGGCTGTCGATCAGTTCAACCACCGGAAAGATTACCGGAACCCCTACCGCAGCGACATCGACGGCTACTTATACTGTCACTGCGGCCAACTCGGCCGGAACCAAGACTTTTGGTGTCGTGATCACGGTCAATGCCGCAGTCACCCCGCCAAGTTCGCGTTCCTACACCTCGCCAAACACCTTTACCGTGGGCACGGCCATTGCAACGCTTTCGCCGGTAGTTTCAGGGACCGTTACTTCCTACAGCGTTTCTCCGTCGCTTCCCGCCGGGCTGTCGATCAGTTCAACCACCGGAAAGATTACCGGAACACCTACCGTGGCGACATCGACGGCTACTTATAATGTCACGGCCGCAAACTCGGCCGGAACCAAGACTTTTGGTGTCGTGATCACGGTCAATGCCGCGGCGCCATCAGCACCGTCATCGGCAACAATTACATATGCTGCGCATTCCACCAATATTGCCAACCCCGAGCGAGGCTTTTACAAACATACTGAGACCCATTCCACAGGATACTATCCGCTCAACCAGTCAACCCTGACCGGATACCGGACCAATAGCAACATCACCCTGATCCTGCGGGTTTTCTACCTTGAAAATTTTATCAATGGCCCAATTTCCAGCACCTATCTGCAAAACATGCAAACTGATTTTGCCCGTATCAGGGCGGCGGGGCTCAAATGCATTGTGAGGTTTGCGTACGCCGATCACGATGATGTCGGAGTTCCGCACGATGCGCCCAAATCAGTGGTGCTGTCGCATATCAATCAACTGGCTCCTATTTTGCAGGCGAATTCCGATGTGATTGCGGTGATGCAGGCCGGTTTTATTGGTTCTTGGGGTGAATGGTATTATACTGATCACTTTGGCAAACCGCCCACGGCAGCTGATTATGCAAACCGCAAACAGGTGGTTGACGCAATCCTGGCGGCGGTGCCCAACCGGTTTGTCCAGATCCGGACTCCTGCACTCAAAATGAACACTTATCAATCTACCACACCGCTTTCGCTTTCGCAGGCGTATTCAGGCACCGCACTCGCGCGTCTTGGCCACCACAATGATTGTTTCCTGGCCAGCAGCACCGATTATGGAACCTACAGCAATATTGCCACTGAATACCCTTACCTGGAGCAGGAGACCAAATACACTCCTATGGGTGGCGAAACCTGCACCGTGAATGCCCCGCGGTCAGAATGCGCCTCGGCAATCAATGAAATGACCAAATTTCACTGGTCTTACATGAACCAGGATTACCACCAAACCGTGCTTTCGGAATTTCAGAATGACGGCTGTTATTCTGAGATGCAGACCCGCATGGGATACCGGTTTGAAATGTTGAGCGCCACCTACCCTTCCCAGGCGTCCCTCGGCGGAAATATTTCGGTAAGCATGCAGGTGCGCAATGTTGGCTTCGCTACCCCGTATAACCAACGAATTGCATACCTGGTTCTGCGCAATACGGTTTCGGGCGAAGAATACCGAATTCCGATGGAGAGCGATGTGCGCTTCTGGAACCCTGCCAGTACAACATCGGTTGCCGAAACCCTTTCATTGCCTGCCAATATGGTTCAGGGAAGTTACAGGCTCTTCCTTCATTTACCCGATGTTGACCCGGCGTTGGCCAATCGTCCCGAGTATGCTATCAGGCTGGCAAACAACAGTATGTGGGAGGCCAGTACCGGATACAACAACCTTAACCACATTATCACCGTAAGCGGCGCTGCCGGAAGGCCTGGCGAGACATCATTGCTTGCCGATCCATTTGCCAAATCCGTGGAACTAACTTTATATCCCGTGCCGGCAAACAATTCTCTGACTGTGGAAATGGACGGGCTGGCCGATCAGGAAATCAGTGTATACAACACTTTGGGACAACGCGTCCTGGCGCCGGTAGTGCGTGAATCTGATACCAAAGCAGTTGTAAATACGCAGCAGTTGGCCACGGGGATTTATATCGTAAATGTTGGAGATGGCGATAAAACCCAGTCGAGGCGAATCATTGTCAGTCATTAATTAAAACTAAAATCCATTAGTCAAAAAATCACCGGAACTTCGCGGTGATTTTTTTTCTTATTACTTTTGAACCGCGATGAACAGATTCTTATCTCTAATTCTTCTACTTCTAATAGTCGCATGCGGGGAAGACCGGAATTCCCTTGCCTACTCTCCGGAGGTGGATCAAGCAGTTAAAGGAGCCTTTAAAGAGCGGTCAGACAATTACCGGTTTTCATCGGCAAGGGTCATTGACACCATTTATCAGGGCGAATTGGCGCAATTGGAAATCCGGGAACTACAAAACGAGATTACAGCGCACTATGCCAAAATCAACCAGGAGCGGTTGACGATAGACATCCACGCGCGCTCGCCTAACCCCGAAGCCTTTGCGCAGGCTGACAAAAGTTCACGGGAAAACATCAACTTTTACCGGAAACTCATTGTTGGCGCAGAGGAAAGCATCGAACAACTACAACCGCTGAAGCTAAGCCCTACAGTTTTGGGCTATGTGATCCTGCATCAATATTCGGACGAAACAACGGCAGGCCAGCAGCAATTGGAACGTTATGTCTTTTTAAGCCCGGAATTTAGGGTACTGCAAATCCATCGCGAAGACCGTCACGATATCAGGGTTGCTGTATTTGATCTGATTACGCCTTGATCTTGTTTTTGAGCAGGATGCGGTAAAGGGAGATGTCAAAATTGGATTCGTAGTACGTGTATCCGCTTTCATAATATTGCCGAATGATGGAAACCTGGTGAGGAGTAAATC
>JAEZGB010000174.1 GCA_023437485.1 Bacteroidota bacterium | reverse complement strand
GTCACCCGGACATATGTTTCGTAGTCCAGGACATTGAGGTTCTCGGTAACGGCCTGCCTTGTCAGGTTCTTGCCGCAATAGGAAACCACGCGGTCAAAGATTGACAGCGCGTCGCGCATGGCACCGTCGGCTTTTTGGGCGATGATATGCAGTGCGTCTTCCTCAAATTCGATTCCCTGGCTTTTGGCCACTTCGGCCAAATGTTCACGCGCGTCCCTGACGGTGATCCGCTTAAAATCAAAAATCTGGCACCGCGAAAGGATGGTCGGGATGATTTTGTGCTTTTCGGTAGTGGCGAGGATGAAAATGGCGTGGCGCGGGGGTTCTTCAAGTGTCTTCAAAAATGCGTTGAAGGCCGCCGAGGACAACATGTGCACCTCGTCGATGATGTACACCTTATACTGGCCGGTTTGCGGCGGGATCCGAACCTGGTCAATCAGGTTGCGGATGTCGTCAACCGAGTTGTTGGAGGCCGCGTCCAGTTCAAAGACGTTGAAGGCGAAATCCTCTTCGGGGTCATCGTACCCCGGTTGGTTGATCTTGCGCGCCAGGATCCGTGCGCAGGTGGTTTTTCCCACGCCCCGTGGCCCGGTAAATAGCAGGGCCTGTGCCAGGTGGTTGTTCTCAATGGCATTGAGCAGCGTAGCGGTAATGGCCTGCTGGCCCACAACATCCTTAAATGTTTGCGGGCGGTATTTCCGTGCCGATACTACAAAGTGTTCCATGCTGAGATCCTCGGCGCAAATATAAATTATATTGGGATTGTTGTGTCGATGAAAAACCGGAAATCATCAAAAGTTATCCACCGTCACGCAACGACTTCGGTGACTTTTTCCTCTTCAAGCAGACGGATGAGCGCTTGTTCCTCCGGATTGAGCCCGGGGCCCGGCGAATCAGTGATGGGATACCGCCCGAGAGTACCTTTTTCAAAGGCCGCAATTACCACGGGGTCGATATAGTATTTTCGGCAGACTGTACGCGTATTGCCCAATTTTTTGGCAACCGAATCAATCACGCCCACCACTTTTTTCTTGCAGTCAGAATCGCTGGAAGGCTCACCTGCCTGGTGAAAACCGCAAAGGGCATTGACACTTCCGGCCCAGGCGCGAAAGTCCTTGGCGGTAAAGTCTTCACCTGAAATCGCCTTGATATAGGCATTCACATCGCCCGAACCTACGGTGCGCCGCCGGCCATCGTCATCGTAATATTGAAAAAGGTCATGCCCCGGGATTTCCCGGCACTTGCGAACCAGGTTTGCCAGTTTCCGGCTCTGCAGGCTGATGCTGTGCGCGATTCCCTTCTTCCCCACAAATTCAAACCTAATCGTTGACTTTTCGAATTTGACATGTTTGTCCCGGAGAGTAGTAAGCCCAAATGATCCGTAAAGTTTTTTATAGGCATCGTTCCCGATGCGGATGTTGGTCAGTTCAATGAGCCGGACAACCAGCGCAACTACTTTCTCATACGGAAGCCCCGGGCGTGCCAGGTCGCGGTCTACGGCTTCCCGAATGCCCGGTAATGCCGAGGCAAAACGGCGCAGCCTGAAAAATTTTGACTGGTTCCTGATCTTGTTCCACTCATGGTGATATCGGTACTGCCTTCGGCCTTTTGCATCGGTGCCCATGGCCTGAAGGTGCCCATGGGGATAGGGCGAAATCCAGACATCGGTCCAGGCGGGCGGCAACACCAGGGCGCGGATCCTTTCCAACACTTCTTTGTCGGTCACCGTCCGGCCGGTTTCATCGGTGTAGGTGAACCCCTTGCCGCGTTTTTTCCTGAAATATCCCTTGCCGCGAAAAGGCGCGTACCGTAGCCCCGCCGCCTTGGCGGTTATGGCCGGGTCGCGCCCAATCTTCTCAAGTTTGTTTTTTAACCGGCTCATTTATCCGCGTCCGCGAATGCTCATCTCGTGCAGTTTCATTGCGGCTGAATTCTCGGTATAGCTCGCGTGTCCGGCCACGTAAACTCCCTTTTCTCCTTTGTCTGAAATGATTCCGTAAACAGTAGCTTCGTCGCCGGGGTCCGTCTGGCCTTCGTAACGGTAGATTTCGGCGATTTCAAATTCATCGGGGCTTTCGCAAATGCGGTTTTCCTGAAGGTTGAAGTCAACCGTAAAGCCTTTCTCGCCGAGTTCCTGAAGGGCTTTTGAAACGGTGGCGTAGTGATACATTTGGCTGTCCATTGTATTGGTTTTATTTGGTGAAACCTAAATTTACGACGATTGCCCGCCAATGCCCCCTAACGAAATGTTAAACTAAGTTACAGTATTTTGACACCGTTGCCCCAGATGCCGTATCTTTGCTGCAGGCAGGCCGCCTTATCGCCGCTTTATGCGGAGGAAAGTCCGGGCACCACAGGGCAGCATAGCGGGTAACGCCCGTCGGCCGCGTCAAATTTTGGCGGGGTCAGGACAAGTGCAACAGAAAGGATGTACAGGTAATGCTGTAGTGAAATCAGGTAAACTCTATGCGGTGAAATATCAAATAGTTCAGCTCCCGGCCAGGTTTCCTGAGCTGGGTCAAGGGCGGCCCGTCCGTGCTGAAGGGTAGATAGATAGACCGTTGCAGCAATGTACCGGCCAGATAAATGATAAGGATTGCCGTCACGGCATTACAGAACCCGGCTTACAGGCCTGCTTTTTTTAGAAGAAAGAAGAAAGAAGAAAGAAGAAAGAAGAAAGAAGAAAGAGGAAAGAGGAAAGAGGAAAGAAGAAAGAGGAAAGAGAAACGTCAAGCGGAGTGGCCGGTAATTTAGATCGATGAATCGAATCATGAATTATTACAAATCCGTCAGTTCGCATCGAGCAACACAGATTGAAAGCAATTAGCCCTCGATTACCTCATTCAAACTGACTACTGACAACTGACGACGTGATTGATTGCATTCAGTGTATCAATTTCCTCCATTAAACTGACAGCTGACGGCGGATAGCTGAAAGCTACTGACAACTGACGACTGACGACTGACAACTCACACCTCACTCCTGAGGCCACTCAAAAAAACTAAATACCGAACCCCCGTAGTTTTTCCTGAAAGAGAAGTTGGGATGATGGTCCATCGAGGCGTGTTTGGAGTGTTCAATAATCAGCATGCCATCGGGTGATAAGAGTTTTTTTTCGAAAACCAGATCCGGGATCCGCAACAATTTTTCGATTTCAAAATGATAGGGCGGGTCGGCGACAATCACATCGTATTCCCGGCCGTCTTTTTCCAAAAATGAATATGCGTTGATCCTGGTGGCGCTGATGGGAAAATCAAATTCCTGCGCCGTTTGCCTGATGAACCTGATGCAGCCCGCGTCTTCATCCACGGCGGTAATGTCTTTGCTGCCGCGCGATCCGAACTCATAGCTCAGGTTTCCCGTGCCCGCGAATAGATCCAAAACCGCGATCTGGTCAAAATCGTAGTGATTGTTCAGGATGTTGAACAACGACTCTTTGCTCATGTCGGTGGTGGGACGCACGGGAAGGTTTTTTGGCGGGTTGATCCGTCGTCCCTTGTATTTCCCTGAAACTATCCTCATGATTGCACTAAAATAAAGTGGTTGCGGTTTTGCTCATCACTAAGCCCGTTCCGCTCATTCAGATGGCTAACATCGGCCAGCTGGACATCGCGCACGTAGCGGTAGGCAATCTTGAAGTAGTCGCTTTCGCCATCGATATTGCCCAATAACCGCAAAGGAAAAGTTTCAGGGTTCAGGTTGAGCTGTTCGGCCGTAAAAAGCACGTAGTACAGGAAATCTTCCTTGGCCCGATGTGAAAAACTATTAAACAACAATAATTTTTGGTTGTCCACCACGACTATCTCAAACCTCGCTCCTGAAAAATGAACGTACATCACGCGCTGGCTCGAATTGCGCGAAAGATCCATGATTTTTTCTACCAAAACCGTGTTTGCGTTTCGGTAGGTAAAGGGCCCGAAATGGTCAATCAGGAAATTGTTGATGTTTACCCACGGAATATAAACATTGTTCATTCCGTATTTGGGGAGTTCGTCGTATTCAAAATAATCGGTTTCAAAGACCTTGGTGTTGTATTGAAGGTAGCTCCCCAGGTATTCGGGATCGAACAGCGGCTGCGGCACAAAGGTGTTGAGGTCACTGTCGTGAAGGACCTGAACCTCGTCATACACGCGGGCGAGTTCGGGATCTTTTGAAAATGCCTCGCGGTACTGTTCATCGACTTTGCCGTTAGCTCCCGATTCAAAGGCAATATCTGAAACCGTTACTATTTTGGAATCAGCGGTATCGACCACGCAATAGGAAAACCCTGCGGGCGAAACCCTGAGGATTAGCTTGCGGTAAATTTTTTCGGTGATATCCTGGCTCACAACATTGGATTAGGCCTACAAACATACGATTTTGGCGCCAACGGCCAAAGCTGTTAAATGAGCGCATTAGGTTATCTTTGCAAAAAAAAAAGAAATGATATCCCTTGGCGTTGACAATACCCTCAAAATCGCGCGGGCTTCCAAAGTGGGCCTGTACCTCGCTGACGATGAAGGCCAGGAAATTCTGTTGCCCAACAAATACGTGCCCCGGGAATACAGCATCGGGCAGCAGGTAACCGTATTTGTATACCTGGACCATGAGGAGCGCCCTGTCGCCACTACGCTTGAACCCTATATTTACCTCAATGAATTCGCTCTTTTGCGCGTGAATTATGTCAATGAATTTGGCGCCTTCCTGGACTGGGGGCTTGAGAAGGACCTTTTTGTGCCTTTTCGCGAACAGGCCAGGCCCATGGAACAGGGCAAGCGTTACCTGGTCTATCTGTACCTGGATGCGCAAACCAACCGTTTGGTGGCCTCGAGCAAGACCAATCAATTCCTAAAGTCCGAGAACATTAACCTCGAGCCCGGGCAGGAGGTGGACCTGATCGTTTCACATATCACCGATGCAGGCGTGAACGTGATTATCAATGAAACCTACAAGGGCCTGATTTATAAAGATGATGTTTTTGACGACAGCATCCGCACCGGCGATCGGACCACGGGCTACATTGTCCAGGTCAGGCCAGATAACAAGGTTGATGTTTCGCTTCGCAAGCCCGGTTATGAAGGTGTCGCGCCCGATGCCGAAAAAATCCTCGAGATGCTCCGCCATGGGCGCGGATACCTGAAATTACACGACGGCAGCTCGCCCGAGGACATCCGGTCAGTTTTAAAAATGAGCAAGAAGACATTCAAGAAAGCCATCGGCGCGCTATACCGCGACCGCATGATTGAAATACGCCCCGATGGGATTTACCTGGTGAAGTAGGCGCATTTGACCGATTGTATTATTTTTACCTCAAAATCATTTTCATGCCAAAAATCGAATGGACTCCGGTGGGTGATTTCACTGACATTACCTACCGCAAATCAGGCAACGTGGCGCGCATCGCCTTTAACCGCCCCGAGGTTCGCAATGCGTTCCGGCCAAAAACCACCGCCGAACTCTACCGTGCGTTTTATGACGCGCAGGAGGACACATCCATTGGCGTGGTGCTGCTATCGGCCGAAGGCCCTTCGCCCAAGGATGGGGTTTATTCCTTTTGCAGTGGAGGGGACCAAAGCGCCCGCGGTCATCAGGGCTATGTGGGAGACGACGGAATGCACCGGCTCAACATACTTGAGGTTCAACGCCTTATACGGTTTATGCCCAAAGTAGTGATTGCAGTGGTTCCCGGATGGGCGGTAGGTGGCGGGCATTCGCTCCACGTGGTTTGTGATTTGACCCTTGCCAGCCGCGAACACGCCATTTTTAAACAAACCGATGCCGATGTCACGAGTTTTGACGGCGGTTATGGATCGGCCTACCTGGCCAAGATGGTAGGCCAAAAAAAGGCGCGCGAGATTTTCTTTTTGGGCAGGAATTACTCGGCGCAGGAAGCCTTTGAAATGGGAATGGTCAACGCCGTGATCCCGCATGATGAACTGGAAGATACCGCTTATCAATGGGCGCACGAAATACTGGCCAAATCACCCACATCGATCAAGATGCTCAAATTCGCGATGAACCTGACCGATGACGGTATGGTGGGCCAGCAGGTTTTTGCCGGCGAAGCCACGCGTCTGGCCTATATGACCGATGAGGCCAGGGAAGGCCGCGACGCATTCCTGCAAAAAAGAAAGCCCGAGTTTGAAAAAAAATGGATTCCGTGATATGTTTACCAACGAAACCTTAAACACGCAAAGCCTTCCGCGGTTTGAAGCCGTGGCTTTTACGCCACTGCATCCCGATTACTGGAAGGTGACCCTGATTAGTTTGGGAATCACCTTTTTGGTGCTCGCGATCGCATTGGGCCTGCTGGTTTTTTTCAATCCCTATATTGTCCCTTACGCGTTCTGGCTGGTGGGGGGATTCGCAGTGTTTGCAATCTTTTTGACCGTTTTTTCGCGGATTTCATTTCTGCGCAAGGGTTATGCCTTCAGGGAACACGACGTATTGTTCAAAAGCGGGGTGATTTCCTTCAAGACAACCGTAATTCCCTATAACCGTATCCAGCACGTGGCCTTGCACGAAGGCTATTTCGCGCGGCTATTCAACTTGGCCGAAGTACAGGTCTTTACCGCCGGCGGAAGCGGAAGCGATTTGGAAATACCGGGAATTCCCAAACAACAGGCCGAAGACATCAAGCAATTGCTGATGGGCAAGATCACCACAGCGCTATGACCGAAGATTTCTCCAGGCCTCGCCGGCAATCGCCAATAGGAATCGTGGTTATGTTTTTTGACACGATAAGGCAGTCGCTGCGGGCATTATGGCCGGTGCTGGTGCTGATGATCGTGCGGATGGATTCGTCTAAAATATTGTATTCCGGATTGGCACTCGTGGTATTTTTGGCCGTTGTAACCTTCATCGCCTATCTAAAATACCGCAATTTTACCTTTTGGCTAGATGAGCAGGCCGATGAATTCGTGATTAGCGAAGGCGTTCTCAACAAGACAAGGACCGCCATCCGGCTTGGAAAAATCCAACAGGTCAACATCAATCAATCGCTGATCCAGCGGGTGATCGGGGTTTATGCCGTCGAGGTCGATTCGGCGGGAAGTTCGACCCGGGAAGGCTCCATTAAAGCCATTTCACATGATCTGGCAGTGGCGCTCAAGGCCAGGTTGTTGGAAAACCGGCGCAGCCACACCGTTGAGGTGCCTGCGGCCGAAGCGACCAATCCTGAAGAGAGGTTTCCGCTGATCAACATCAGTTTTGCCAGCCTTTTGAAAGTGGGCTTTACTACCAACTACGTCCGCACCCTGGGACTTTTGCTGGCCTTTGTGGTGACCATCTACGATAATGTGAATCAATACGGTTCGCAGGCAGTTGACCAGGAAACCATCGACTCGATTCAAAGTGTCATCGTGCAATCGGTGGCCATCGTTATTGGAATCCTGTTCCTGTCGGTAATCGCCGTCAATGTCATCAGGATGGTGGTGCAATATTTCGGTTTTACGATTACGCGCCAAAAGGGGTCGCTGCTGCTATCCTTTGGGTTGTTGAGCACCCGCAGCACGATCATCAAGCCCGAAAAAGTCCAGATAACGGCCGTGACCCAAAATTATCTGCAGCGCAAATTAGACGTGACCGAAATACGGATCAGGCAGGCTGCCCAGCAGGAGCAACACCGCAAAAAGCAGGTTGTGGAAATCCCCGGTTGCGACACGCATGAAAAAAACCAGATTCTGGAACTTTTGTTGGGACGGGTGCCGGAGATTGGCGAAGCGTTGCGGCCCAATATCCGCAAACTGATTTTTGATGTCGTGCTTTGGATAGGGGTTCCGGTTTTCGGATTTGCCATCGCCATTTTCTATATACCGGGTGCCGGTCAATTTTCCATCGCCGCGCCTCTTTACGTGGCCTTTGTGGGGACCGTGCTATTTTTCTCGTTCCGAAACTACCGCCTTTTCATTTCCCCGGATCACATCATCAAACAATCAGGCGCGTGGGACATCACC
>JAEZGB010000053.1 GCA_023437485.1 Bacteroidota bacterium | reverse complement strand
CGGATGGATCGCCTTCGCACCGATGATTTTCGCAAAATCGACAGCCAGTTGCAAGTCGGTCATAGTGAGCACCCCAAGGGGCAGGCCAGGATTTTCCTCGGCCAGGAATTTCAACGTGTTCCAGTCAAATGACGAGACGATGCAATCGCCTATCCTCAGATGCCTGGGAATCATTTTGGCAACAACCGGTGTCGCGGCAGCAGTCTTGATTTCGACGTTCAGCATGCATCGCCCCGATACCAGTTCCAGTACCTCTTCCAAAAGCGGAATCCGGTGTTTTCCCTCAACCTTGAGCGACCGCAACTGCGATATTTTCATATCAGCAACATAACCGCGATGGCCGGTAAGCCTCTCGGTGGATTCATCGTGGAAGACAACGGGAATGCCGTCGGCCGTGAGCATGACGTCGAGTTCGATTCCGCCACACCCCAAAGCAAGGGCTTTCTCAAAGGCCGCCATGGTGTTTTCAGGCTCATGCCCCGATGCGCCGCGGTGGGCAAAGGCAACTGGTTTCATTATTTTTCCTCAAGAAGCACGATGCCAAATGGCGAATCGACAACGGCTTTTCCGCCGGAGACTGTAACAGGTTTTCCCGAGTACGCATCGCGAAGTTGGGTGCCATCCTTGAAAATTTTGGAAACATCCAGTTCCTTGCGGCCGGTTGTCAGTTCCAGGCCGACCACCACGCGGTCCAGGAATTTGCCGCGTTTCATCGCCCGGCTAAAAACATACGGGCTCGCCGAGATCTGGTGATGGATTCCCGCCCCAACGGCCGGATGGTTTTTGCGAAACTGCCCGAGTTTTTGCCAGTGCTCCAGCAATTTCTTTGTCTCGGGCGAGTCAATGTTTTTCCAGTCCATCGGCGAGCGAAGGTTCGCATCGCCCTGCGCACCCTCGACCGATAGCTTTCGGCCTGTTTCATCGCCGTAATAAACCTGCGCGGTGCCCGGCGAAAGCAAAAGCTTGGTCGCCGATTCGTAGGTTTTTTCGCGGTTCGCGTCAAAGGGCTGGCCGTCGTCGTGGCTGGAGATATAGTTCAGCACGCCAAAGCCTTCCAGTTCGCTGTTGAGCAGGGTTGAATAACGCGAGAAGATTGCTTCGTACGGGTCTTTCGCATTCCACTTGAATTCAAAATTGATCAGGCTGTTGAACCCGGTTTTGTAATAATTGACCTTTTTGTCGCCAAAATCAAATTCCTGCCCGCCGCCGATGCCGTAGTTGTAAACCTCGCCGATCAGGTAAAATTTGTTGTCGTCCAGGACCCGCGCGGGATTGTTCTTTTTCCATTGCCTGAAGGCGTAATCGCACTGTTCCTTGAAATCGGCCCAGACGCCTTCCTCGGTGTGTTTGACCGTGTCGGCGCGGTAGCCGTCGATGCCGTACTCAGAAATGTAATCAGTAAGCCACTTGATGATGTAGTAGCGCGGCGCCCGCGGATATTTGGTCCTTTCAAAAAAAGCGTCGAGTTCCCGCATTTCCTTCTCATAACGGCCCTCCTGCTTCCATTTGCGCACCAGGTGCTGCGGAACCTGGACTTCCCGGTCGCTTTCGGTCTTGATATCGGGCAGGTTCTTAACCAAGGTGCAGCTGATGTTACCCATATAAGACTGGTAATCACATTGTGGTTCGGTGCGGACCCAATCAGACGGCCAGACTTCGTCTTTGTCAGTAACCGGCCCGGTGTGGTTGATCACGCCGTCCAACACGATGCGAATGCCTTTGGCGTGTGCCTTTTCGACCATTTCGGCTAGGTCTTTTTCAGTCCCGAAATTGGGGTCCAGACGGGTCCAGTCACGGGTCCAGTAACCGTGGAATGCGTAGGAGAGCCCGGTGCCTTCGTCAACGCCGTCGTGGATTTGCTCCACAATCGGCGTGAGCCAGATGGCGTTGATCCCGAGCGCGTCAAAGTAGCCCTCGTCAATTTTCTTGATAATTCCGCGGATGTCGCCTCCCTGAAAGCCACGCATGACGGCCCCTTCACGCGTTCGGTCAAAATTCACATCGTTGGAGGTGTCGCCGTTATGAAAACGGTCCACAAGCAAAAAATAAAGGTTGGCGCCCTCCCAAACAAATGGCGGCTTTTGCTTTGTTGGTTGTGCGGCGCACGATGCGGTCATTGTTACCGCCAGAAATGTGAGGATTCCCAGTCTCATTTTCGGTCCAGGTTAAAGGTTATTTTTTTTGATTTTCCGCTTTTGATTTTTACGGGATAAGTAGCTTTGCGCTTGAGGTCATACACTTCGAAAAGCAGGTCGCGCTCCACGGATTTCCAGTTTTCACCGGGCTTGGAGGCAACTTCAATCACCAGCGTTCGGCCGTTGATCCTTGACGAAAACTCCAGGATTTCATATTGCCCTTTTGCGTAGGCATCGGGCGTGATACCATCGTCATCATAGAATATACCGAAACTTTTCCTTACCGATTCGTCGTGGATATAGCGTACGGTGAGTTTGTTTTTGGGGTATTGCGATTCATTCTGAATTCCCTGCGGAAGCACAGGTATAAACGCCCCGCCGCGGACAAATACCGGGATTTCATCTTCAACAACCGGAATTGTGAGTTGAGCGCCTGCGTTGTGTTTCTTGCGGCCGAGTTCGAACCAGTTGGACGTGCGCGGAAAGTACACGGCCCGGGTTTTTTGCCCCGGATGGAAAACAGGCGCTACAAGGAATGCGTCGCCCCACAGGTACTGCCCGGCGACATCGTGCATTGCAACGTTTGAAGGTTCCTCGAACATCATCGGGCGCATAAGGGGAAGCCCTGTTTGGCTGTTTTGGAAGGCAAGCGTGTAATTATAGGGCATGAGCTGATAACGAAGTTCGATGGCTTTTTTGGCCAGTTGCATGGCTTTGGCCGAACGATAGACGGGTTCCGACGGAACTTCCTCCTGCGCATGTGGCCTGAAGATGGGCTGGAATACCCCATACTGAAGCCAGCGCACGTAGAGTTCGTCATCGAGGTTTTCACCGGCAAACCCGCCCAGGTCTGAGTGCATATAGCCCATTCCCTGCATGCCCATTTGCAGGGCAATCTCGGTTTGGCCGGAAAGGCCTCCCCATGTGCGGTTCACATCGCCACTCCAGGGAATCATCCCGTAACGCTGGGAACCCGAATAGCCCGAGCGCATCAGGATGAACGGGCGGATCGACGGGAAGTCGCGGGAATAGCCTTCAAAAACGAGTTTGGCCCATTCGTGGCCGTAGATGTTGTGAACCTGGTTGGCGGTGCCATTGACGTGCAACAGTTTTTTTGGATGGACTTCCGGTTCGCCAAGGTCACCCCAGACGCCTTCCACACCTAATTTTCCAAGGTCCCTGTAAATGTTCCAGAACCATTCCCGTGCCGAGGGCTTGAAAAGGTCAATAAGTCCCGTATTGCCAAAATAGAAGTCGTAAACAAAAGGTTTTCCTATGGAATCTTTTGCAAGAATATCCTTTTTTACGGCTTCGTCCCAGCGGGAAGAAGTGGTGAGGATAAAGGGTTCGGTGATGGGAATGGTGCGGATGCCCTGCTGTTTGAACCGTGCGATCATTCCTTCGAAGTCGGGGAAACTGTCGCGGTAGGGGCGAAGGTTGCCCAGCGTGCCCTTGATGTCCTTGCCAAACCAGTACAGATCGAGAACGATGGCATCGACGGGGATTTTTTCCTGTTTGAACTTCGCGATTGTGGACTCGGCCTCCTTTTGCGAATGGTAGCCAAAGCGGCTTGAAAAGTTTCCCAAAGCCCAGCGTGGTGGCAACGGTTGACGGCCGGTAAGATGCGTGTATTGTTCCAACAGCGACTCCCAGGTTTCGGCCGCAACAACCTGATACGTCATGCGGCCTGAAATGACCTCGTATTCCAGTGTGTTGTCTTTTTTGCTGTCAAGGTCCAGGAAACCGATGGCCGGATTGTCAAAATGTACTGCGTAAATATTTGACGACATGACAAGCGGCATGGTGAAGTTCATCAACTCGGAGCGGGTCTCATAACCATAATGCGCGCGGTTGTAGAGTTTAAGCCGGTTGCCGCGGCGGTTCATGCCGAGTACGCGGGCGCCGCCACCGTAGAGCGCTTCATTAGGTTTGAGATTGAAGTTGACGGCACGGCTGGAATCTTTTTGGACAAAACCGTCTTTTTCAGACAGTAGCAGGCCGTTTTTGTAGAAGTAACTGATGCGGAAGGGCGATTTCTCAATCTGGACGGCAATGCCAGCGGTAGTGAATTCGATTTTTTGCGACGTACTGAGTTCCCTGACCGGGATGTCCAGTGGCGTGGCAACCACGGCGTGCGAGGTTGGGTTGAAGGTTTCGCCGGTAGGGATGAACGAGGTTTCGGCGATATGGTTGTTGTAGAATTGGATGCGGTAGAGCCCGTCGGAGGTGGTGACCTCGATGAGATTGGCGAGTTGGCGGTGACCGATGTATTTCCTGGCGGCATTTTGCGCGGACACGGTCGCGGCGCACAGTAACAAAAAGTAGAGCAGTTTTTTCATGCGTGTGGTTTAGCCCCGATGGCAGCGAAAATCCTTTGAAAGACCTCGCAGGTTTTCCAGCTCGAGGCGCAGCCGAATTGCATGCAGCGCAGCAGAATAAACCTGCGAGGTCTCAAAGATTGCAGCGAACAGCGGGAATCAGCTCCAAAAAAATTATAAATCAATCTCAATAATCATGGGTGTCTTGGCCGCAATCTCAAGGGTACTGCCCAAATTTACGCTTTTTTGCGTGATTATCTCGCGGCCGGAAGTTGCGGTGCTGAGGTTTTCCCTAAAGCGCGCCAGGTTGATCTTTTGCGTTTCGAGGCTGTTGTTGAGCGCGACCATGACTTTTTTGCCGTCGAGTTCACGAAAAAACACGTAAACATTGTTCTCGGGGATGTATTGGGTGGTTTTTCCGCGGTGGATCGCCTGGTTTGTTTTCCGCCAGTTGAGCAGGTTTTTGGTGAAGTTGAAATACTCGTTTTGGGCCTCGGTGCGGCCGGCCGATGTAAACGCGTTTGCGGGATCCCCGGGCCATCCGCCGGGAAAGTCGCGCCTGATGTCGCCGTCGCCCTTGGCTTTGTCGCCCTTCATGCCGATTTCGGAGCCGTAGTAAATTTGCGGAATGCCGCGCACCGTGGCAATGAGCGCCAGGGCGAGTTTGTAGTCGCGGATGTCGGGATAATGCTGATTGATGCGCTGCGTGTCGTGGTTCTCGAAAAACACGAGGATGTTGTTAATATCGGGGTAGAGGAAGTCGTTGACAAAGTTTTCGTAAATCCGGATCATGCCCTTGTCCCACTCGGGTTTGGTCTCGGTAAAGGCCTGCATGATCGCGTTGTGCAGTGTGAAATCCATAACCGATGGCAGGTATGAATTGTAACTTTGAATGGCTGCTATTTTCGAATCTTTTTGCCAATAGGCGATTTGCGCCTGGTCATGCATCCAGACCTCGCCGGAGATGTTGAAATTAGGGTACTCATTGGTGATGGCTTTGGTCCATTTGGCGATGCCTTCTTTGTCATTGTAGGAATAGGTATCGACGCGGAAGCCATCGAGGTTGGCATATTCGATCCACCAGATCGCGTTTTGGGTCAGGTAATTGAGCATGAGTGGGTTGCGCTGGTTGAGGTCGGGCATTGACTTGACGAACCAGCCGTCCATGCACATTTTGGCGTCGATCGCCGAAGCGTTCGGGTCCATTTGCGTTGTCATCCTATAATTGGTTTGCGCATAGCCCGGAAAATTATGCAGCCAGTCGTAGGTAGGCATGTCATCAAAGGTCCAATGCTTTCCCCAATGGTTGGTGACGTAGTCCATGATGAGCTTCATGCCGCGTTTGTGCATTTCGTCCGATAGTCGGAGGTAGTCGTCATTTGTACCGTACCGCGGGTCAATTTTGTAAACATCCGACTGTCCGTAGCCATGATACGATCCTCGGGCATCGTTGTCTTCGCACAGCGGCGTGCTCCAGATTGCTGTCGCGCCGAGTTCCTTGATGTAATCGAGGTTTTTGATGATGCCTTCGATGTCGCCGCCGTGACGTCCTGAGGCGTCGTTTCGGTTCGCTTTGTCAAGCATCCCGGGCCTATTGTCGTTAGCCGAATTTCCGTTGGCGAAGCGGTCTGGCATCAAAAGGTAGATGACGTCGGATGAATCGAAGCTTTCGCGATTAGCCGAATTGGCGCGCCTTTCCCGGAGTTCGTAGTCCACATGGCTTACTTTCTTTCCCGATTTGAAGCTGAAGGCAATTTTGCCCGGCCTAAGTCCTGCAGTATTAATGGTGACGAAGGCGTAATTTGGGTTTTCGGTCTTGACGATCCCGGTGATGGGTGCGCCGCTGGCCGTGATTTCAGATTTGCCGATGTCCTTGCCGTAGAACATGATCTGTAGCTCGGTGTTTTTCATTCCGGCGTACCAGAAAGGTGGTTCGGGGAGGGGTTGGGCGACGAGAAGGTTTGTTAGTAGTAATATTATATTAATAACTATAAACCTCAAAGGTTTTAAAACCTTTGAGGTTTGCATCTAAAAGAAATTTTTCCATTCATGTATAAGCGCATTTATTGTATTTCCACACGATCAAACCTGGTTTTAAACAAACTTCCTTGCCTGTCATAACGCTTATTAATTGATTTTGAATAGCTGTTGAACAAATTTGACAAAGGCATATAAAGTTGGTGCCGGTAGCGTTTTGGCAAGTTCATTTCGTCCGAAAATTTTATGTCAAAGGATAATTTGGTTTTTTGGAGTTCAACATTGCTTATTTCGCCCAGCTCGCCTAAATGCCTTTGGAGCAACAGCAAGAAATAGGACTTGTTAGCTTTCTCAAAAAAAATAGTTCCACCGGCATTGCCTTGGTGCTCTATGCGATATTTTCGGCCCGGATATAATTTTACGAGTTTTTCCATGATTGTAAAACCTCAAAGGTTTTCAAAACCTTTGAGGTTTAAATCACGCAAAACCGTAAAAATTGTTAAACCGTCACAATCCGGCCCGGTTCAACACTACTTTCCATCCCATTCACCACCACCTTCAACGCATGCCCATCTTCTAATTCAAAACTCGTCTTTCCATTCTCCACCATCACCTTTAAAACCTGATTCCTGAAGTTAATCTTGAACGAATATCCCTTCCATTGCTTCGGAATCCTCGGCGTAAAATGCAAAACATCGTCCTTCACCCGCATTCCGCCAAAACCTTCCACAATGCTCATCCATGTTCCCGCCATCGATGTGATGTGGCAACCTTCTTCAACCTCCTTGTTGTAATCGTCCAAATCGAGTCTCGAGGTCCGCAGGTAAAACGTATAGGCCATGTCCATTTTGTCCAAAACCGCCGCCTGGATCGAGTGTACACAAGGCGAAAGCGAACTCTCATGCACCGTGAACGGCTCATAAAAATCAAAGTGTTTCTCGAGTTGTTCTTTTGTAAAATGGTCCTCGAAAAAGTAAAAGCCCTGCAAAACGTCGGCTTGCTTGATGTACGGCGAACGAAGGATCCTGTCCCACGACCACTTCTGGTTGATCGGGCGCTGCGAGCGGTCCAAATCCGAAACCTTCACCAGCTCCTTGTCCAAAAATCCGTCCTGCTGCAGGTAAATGTCCAGGGTTTCATCATACGGAAAGTACATTTTATCGGTGACCTTTTTCCAATGCAGGAGTTCGGCCTTGTCAACTTTGGTCGCTGCGATAATCCGTGCATAATCGGCAGGAAATTCGGCCTCAACCTTCGCAATCTGCTCCATCGCATAATCAATGCACCACTTGGCCAGGTAATTTGTGTACCAGTTATTGTTGACATTGTTCTCGTACTCGTTCGGGCCGGTCACGCCCAGGATCATGAAACGCTCCTTGTGGGTTGACCACGTGGCGCGCTGATGCCAAAATCTGGCGATGGCGATCAGCACCTCAAGCCCTTTTTCGGGGATGTAAGAATAATCTCCGGTAAATCTATGGTAATTGTAGATTGCGAATGCGATGGCTCCGTTCCGATGGATCTCTTCAAATGTGATTTCCCATTCATTGTGGCATTCCTCGCCGTTCATGGTCACCATCGGGAACAGCGCGGCACCGTTGGTAAAACCGAGTTTTTCGGCGTTTTCGATTGCCTTGCCGAGTTGGTTGTACCGATAGGTCAAAAGATTCCGCGCGACGCCCTGGTCTTTGGTCGCCATGTAAAACGGGATGCAATAGGCCTCGGTGTCCCAATAAGTCGAGCCGCCGTATTTCTCGCCGGTAAAGCCTTTTGGGCCGATGTTCAGCCTGGAATCCTTTCCCGAATAGGTCTGGTTCAGCTGAAAAATATTGAAGCGGATGCCCTGTTGCGCCTTGACATCGCCGTCGATGGTAATATCCGACATGTCCCAAATCGCGGCCCAGCTTTTCGCCTGCTCGGCCAACATGGTGTCAAAACCTTTGTCCGAGGCTTTGGCAATCACCGTTTTCGCGGCGCTGACTAGTTCTGATTCCCGGTGATTAAGCGTTACGGTATAACCGCCAATTTTCTCGATGGACACAGATTGCCCGGCTTTTGCCGAAACCTCGTATGAAAATCCAATTTTGTCCTTTCCAGAAGCGATATCCGAAGGCTTTGCGCCGATATTTTGTTCTCCGATGAAAATCTCATTGTGCATGAAAGCAGTCGCCCCAAAGTGCGTCTTGAAGGTGCGCGCGGTCACGAATGCCGAATTTCCGTCGTGCTCGACGGCAATCGGTTCCCAGAATTTTTCTTCCCAGTTCGCGTCTTCGTTGTGCACGCCGGCATCGACGTAGGGTTTGAACACGATTTGGGCGTCGCGGTTGACGGGCGTCACGCTGTAGCGGATCATTCC
Source organism: Bacteroidota bacterium (assembly GCA_023437485.1). GTDB lineage: Bacteria > Bacteroidota > Bacteroidia > Flavobacteriales > Flavobacteriaceae > Flavobacterium. The sequence continues at coordinate 7,519 of JAEZGB010000053.1, read as the reverse complement.
CGATTCGTCCAGATCCATCGACAAAAACCGAAGCACATCGGCCTTGATTTCGATGCCATTCTGCAAAACCGCATTAAAGGTGCGTCGGTACCAGCCCTCTTTCATGTTGAGCTCGCGCCTGAAATCCTTTACCTCACATTTGGCAAGATCAAGGTTTTCGCCATCGATCGAGATGTCAATCCCGATCCAGTTGGGTGCGTTCAGGACCTTGGCAAAATATTCCGGATAGCCGTTTTTCCACCAGCCCACCTTGGTCTTGTCCGGGTAATACACGCCGGCGATGTAGCTTCCCTGGAAAGTTCCGCCACTGTATGTTTCTTCAAAATTGGCGCGTTGGCCCATGGCGCCGTTGCCGATGCTGAAAAGGCTTTCGGACGATTTGACCCTTTCGGCATCAAAACCCTCTTCGATGATGGACCACGCGTCCGGTTTAATATAATCCTGGTTCATAGTATGTCGAATGTCGAACGTCAAATGACGAACGATGCTTAATTGAATGATTTATCGGTTGATCAAGGTTTCAAGAAATGCTGAGTCCACATGCGTGAAATCGGGGAAGCAAAAGTGTGCGCGGTGCAGGATTTTCGAATCACCGATGCCCACGCTGGTCATTCCGGCAATGTTCGCGGCATCGATTCCCGCCTCCGAGTCTTCAAACACGATCGAATCCCCGGGCGTTGCGCCAAGTTGCCGAGCGGCCTGGAGGAATACTTCGGGATCCGGTTTGGCGTTGGTGACGTCGTTTCCGTCCACAATCGCGTCAAAATAATCCAGAATGCCTACCTTTTGCAGGATCGGGCGGGCGTTTTTGCTCGCCGAACCCAGCGCGATTGGCTGGTTGTTCCGCTTGAGGAATTTTAGCGTATGCATGACCCCGGGCAAAATTTCGGAATCATTCATGTTGGCGATATAGTCAAGGTAATCCTCGTTCTTTTGATGGAGCCACCGCTGGCGGTCATCTTCGCGCGCGGTAATTTTTCCCAGTTCGAGGATGATCTCAAGCGACCGTACGCGGCTGACGCCCTTTAGTTTTTCATTGTGTTCGGGAGTGAATTCCACACCCAGTTCGGCGGCAATCTTTTGCCACGCAAAAAAGTGGTACCTCGCCGTATCGACAATCACACCGTCAAGGTCAAAAATGAATGCTTTTTTGATCATGCGTTAATCTGAAATTGCGTTTTTATCGGTAATCAGGAAATTGCCAAGTCCTGCAAGTATGAGAGATATCCCGGCAAGAGTCATTGCAAAGATGGTCTCAGGGCCAATCAGCCTGTAAAGGAAATTGATGGCGCCCAGCGCGGCGATGATTTGCGGAATCACGATAAACATGTTAAAAAGTCCCATCATCGTTCCCATTTTCCTGGGGTCAACGGCTGCTGACAGCATCGCGTAAGGCATGGAAAGTATGCTGCCCCATGAAACACCTACCAAGATGAAACAGAGGAACAAGGTTTCGGGCGTGGCGTAGTACATACCAATAAAACCCAGCCCGCCCAGCATCAGCGAAGCAAAATGAATGTATTTGCGGTTAATTTTTTTTTTTGAAGTATAAAACGTCAACAACAGGGCGAACGCCATGGATGAAAGGCCGTAAATTCCCATGGCCGATCCCACCAGGTTTGCCGCGTCCTGGTATTTGAGGTTGGCCGCCCGGAAGGATTCGGAACCACTGCCCTCGAGTTCAAAATTTTTCTCGATTGGCGCCGGTGCCTCGTAAACGTGTTCGGTAAGCGCCGGGGTAGCCATGCTCCACATCGTAAAAAACGCAAACCAGCTGAAAAACTGGATCACGCCAAGTTTTTTCATTGTCGAGGGCATGTTTCTAAGTGCGGTGCCCGTGTCCCGAAAAAACGATGATTCGCTTTTTTCGGCGCGGAAAGCCGCAAGGTCTTCCGGCGGTTCTTCAGTGGTGGTGAAAATGGTGTAGAGGATGCTGGTCAAAAACACGAGCGCGCCAATCCCGAACGCCACTTTTACCGACATCGGCACCACTCCGGCCGGCGCGTCATTGCTCACGCCCAATTGATTCACCATCCACGGAAGGTTGCTCGCCACCCAGGTCCCAATACCGATAATCAGCGTTTGCATTACAAAACCGTAAGACCGTTGGGAGTTTGGCAGCTTATCGGCCACCAATGCCCTGAAGGGTTCCATGCTGATATTGATGGACGCGTCCAGCACCCAGAGCAGGCCGGCAGCAATCCATAACAGGGGCGAGTGCGGCACAAAAAAAAGCGCCAGTGAACTCATGATGGCGCCGATCAAAAAATACGGACGGCGCCTGCCAAGGCGTGAATGCCAGGTGTTGTCTGAAAGGTGCCCGATAATGGGTTGAATGATGAGCCCGGTTAGCGGCGCGGCAATCCACAAGAGTGGGATGGCATCTTTGTCGGCTCCGAGGGTTTGGAATATCCGGGACATGAATCCGCCCTGAAGGGCAAACCCGAACTGGATCCCGAGGAAGCCGAAACTCATGTTCCAGATTTCCCAGAATCCCAATCTACGCTTTTCCATTTATCGCAATGTATTGATACTGACTACGATAAGCGCAATGCTTATCAAAACTTTACCTGTTTTCGAAGTAAGTGAAAGCTTTGATTGCGGTGTAAAGATAGTTTTTTTTTGTTACGTCAAAATTTTTAACGTTTGGTCGATTCGCGCTCAATTAAATGCGTTTCGATGACTTCGGTTGTGTATTGTTCGGTATCTGATTCCAGTTCGAGCCGGTCGATGAGCATGCGCGCAGCCTGCCTGCCCATCACCACGCCGTTCTGGCTAACGGTGGTGATTGTAGGGGTCGACGAGCGCGAGATGATACCGTCGGTAAAGGCGATCACGGCAATATCGTCAGGGACGTTGAGCCCGAGTTTGGAGGCAGTTTTAATTACGGTTACTGCAAAGAGTTCATTTACCGCAAAGGCGGCGTCGATTGCTTTTTCTTCAATGAGTGTGGCAATGGCCGATTCGCAATTTTCCATGTCTTCGATCTTGAGGATCAGGTCCCGGTCAAAATCAATTCCGTGGTCAAGCAGGGCCTTGGTGTAGCCGTCGGTGCGGAGCTTACCTACGCTCACATAATCGACAGTGGTGATCAGCGCGATGCGTTTCCGCCCGGCCAAAATCAGGCTTTGAACCGCGTCGTACGCCGCCGATTTATCGTCGATGATTACTTTGTCGCAAAACACGTCATTGGTAATCCGGTCAAACATCACTACCGGCATTCCCTGATTGATGATTTCGGTAATGTGATGGAAATCGCCCTTGAATTGGGTTTCCTTGGAAAGCGACATGATAAAGCCGTCGATGCTGCCATTGGCGAGCATTTCCATGTTGATGACTTCCTTGACAAAGGATTCGTTGGAAAGGCAAACGATGACGTTGTAACCAGATTCATTGGCAACCTGCTCGATCCCGCTGATTACCGTTGCAAAAAAGTGGTGGACAATTTCGGGGATGATGATCCCGATGGTCTTGGTCTTGCGGTTCTTGAGGCTGAGCGCGATATTGTTGGGCCTGTAATTGTAAAGTTTGGCAAAGGCCTGGACCTTAACGCGGGTATCTTCACTGATTTCGGGACTGTCCCGCAATGATTTTGAAACCGTCGAAATGGATACGTCCAGCTCTTTCGCGATTTGTTTTAAAGTGACCTTTTTTCTCATGAAATGCAGAATTTCGAAAATACGCGCATTATTGTAACCGAACTTTAAACAAGCATTGCAAATAACTGAAAATATGTGAAAGTTTTCAACACGCAAACGTTTTCGAACCATATTTAACAGGGGTTCAAAGTAGCCGTACGCTTTTTTACTTAAATTTAACATTCGAAGTAAGTGTAAGCGTGGCAAACACAACAAACTAACCTAAACAAAACGTATGAAAACAATTTACACTAAGTTGTTATTTTTTATGCTCTTACTCCCTTTCGGGGCCCTTGCGCAGGCAGTGGTTTCCGGAACGGTGGTGGATGATACGGGCCTGCCGCTTCCGGGTGTCAATATCGTGGTGAGTGGCACCTCCAACGGGGTTTCAACCGACTTTGACGGAAAGTACCAGATCCAGGGCGTAAACAATGGCGATGTACTGGTATTCAGCTATGTGGGCTATGCCGAGCAGTCGGTTCCCTACCAGGGCCAGCCTTCAATAAACATCACCCTAAAGGAAGATGCCAACCAACTCTCGGAGGTTGTTGTGCAGGTGGGGTACGGATCGGTGCGCAAGAAAGACGCCACGGGTGCCGTGACTACCATAACCGAACGCGATTTCAACCGCGGCCCGGTGGTTTCGGCTGACCAGATGATTCAGGGAAAGGTGGCCGGTCTTCAAATCATCAACGGCGGCGGTGCTCCCGGTGAAGGAGCCACCGTGAGGATCAGGAGCGGTTCGTCGTTATCGGCAACCAATGATCCGCTATACGTGATCGACGGGCTGCCGGTACTTAACGGTGGAGTCCAGGGCGGAAGAAACCCTTTGGCAACCCTGAACCAGAACGATATTGAATCGGTGACCGTGCTCAAAGACGCATCGGCAACCGCAATTTACGGCTCCAGGGCGTCAAACGGCGTGATTCTGATCACTACCAAAAAAGGAAGGGCCGGGGAACTGAAGGTTAATTATAACGGCAACTTCTCGGTATCGCAGGTTTATAATTATGTCAATGTTCTCAGCACGCGCCAATTCCGCGACTATATCAATACAAACGGTTTCGTAAATGATGGGATAAACACCTCAAACCTTTTGCTTGGGGATGCCAGCACGGATTGGCAAAAGGAAATTTACCGCACCGCGACCGGGACTGACCATAATGTTTCGCTTTCGGGCGGTGCCGATAACATCACCTATCGCGCTTCGGTAGGATATGCTGATTTGAACGGTATCCTGCTTCGCGATAACATGAACCGGATCACGTTGGGCGGGTCGGTTATTGGGAACTTCTTTGACAACCATCTGCGCGTGGAACTCAACAATAACACGTCTTCAATCCGAAATGATTACAGTAACCGCGGCGCCATTGGGGCAGCCATCAACTTTGATCCCACGCAGTCTCCGCGCAATGAAGACGGAAGCTACTTCCAGTGGAGCAACTCCCTCGCCCCGCGCAACCCTCTGTCGCTCATCCATCAATTCAACAATTACGGGCGTTCTTATCGCAGCCTTGGCAATATCCAGTTTGACTACAAACTGCACTTTTTGCCTGATCTGCGCGCAATCGCCAATTTTGGATATGAAGAACAAACGGGCAGGTCTTTTGGCAACACGTCTGAAGACTACGCTTTTGTCGAGGCAGGGAATATTTACAGCAATACTGAAAATCGCCGCAACCAGCTGATGGATCTCTACCTTAATTATAAAAAGGACCTATCGGGGCTCAATACGGTGCTGGACCTGACAGGTGGTTATTCCTACCAGGGATTCCGAAGCGAAAGCCGCAATACGTTCACGGCAGGTGCAACCGGGGTTGAGACTGACAACAGTTTTGGTCCGTTCCGATACAACATCCAGTCGTTTTTTGGGCGTGCCAACGTGACAATCAAGGACCGTTACCTGTTCACGCTCTCTTTCAGGACTGATGCCACTTCAAGGTTTACCGAGGAGTATCGCTGGTCAAACTTCCCCGCGGCAGCATTTGCCTGGAAGATGGACGAGGAAGCGTTCCTGAGGGATTCAAAAACCATTTCCAGCATGAAGCTCAGGTTTGGATGGGGTATTACGGGGCAGCAGGACGTGCTTAAAATCTATCCTTCAATCCCGCTTTATGCCGGTGCCGACCAGGGAGCCCAATATCAGTTTGGCGACAGCTACGTGGTGCCCTTCCGTCCGGAGGCCTACAACCCGAACCTCAAGTGGGAGGAGACCGAAACCCAGAACATCGGGCTTGACTTCGGATTCTTTGAAGAGCGTTTTACCGGAAGTGTGGACCTTTACCGCAGGATTACCAAAGACTTATTGCTATTTATTCCCAACCCGGCGTTTTTTGGCTTCTCAAATGCCGACTTCTACAACGTGGGCGGATTGGAGAACCGCGGAGTTGAAATCGCTGCCGAGGTGATTCCGCTGCGCAATGACAACGTAACCTGGAGAATCGGCGGAAACATTACCTTCCAGGATTCGGAAATTACCAACCTTGCCACCTCAGACGCAAGTGGACCGGGGTTCAATTTTGGTGGTTATCAGGGAGGAGTTGGCAACACCATCCAGAACCTGCAGGTAGGATATGAGCCGTACGCGTTCCACGTTTACGAGCAGGCATACGGCGCTGACGGACAGCCGCTTGACGGTGTTTACATTGACCGCAACCAGGATGGCCTGATCAATGAAGAAGACCGCTACCGCTATAAAAAGCCGGCGGCCGATGTTTTCTACGGGTTCAATACTTATGTGAACTGGAAAAACCTTGACTTCAGCATGGCCTGGAGGGGAAGTTGGGGCAACTACAACTACAACAACGTGCAGTCCAATTTTGGCCACAAGACCCAGCTATTGCTCAACGAGACCGCAGGATTCGTCAACAATGGCGTTGACAATGTCCTTGAAACTGGATTTTCAAATGCGCGTTACGAGTCCGATTACTACATTCAGGACGCGTCGTTTGTCCGATTGGACAACGTAACCATTGGGTATACGTTCAATAAATCCAAGAATTCAAATGCGACGTACAGGATTACCGCTTCGGGCCAAAACCTGCTTTTGTTTACCGAATATGAAGGGATTGACCCTGAGATCTCGGGTGGCATTGACAGCAGCATCTACCCAAGGCCCGTGATGTATACTTTGGGATTAAATGTTAATTTCTAAAAAAAGCTAAAATGAAAAGAATGAAATTTAAATTCCTGAGCCTGTCGCTGGTGCTGATGGTCATGATGACATCGTGCCTCAACGAACTGGACCAGGCGCCCGATAACGAGAACCTTCTCTCTGATGAGGCGTTCTTCAGCAATCCCGACTCCTACCGTCAGTTTTTGGCCAAGCTTTATGCAGGTCTGGCCACTACCGGGCAGCAAGGACCGGCCGGGCAGGCTGATATTTCAGGTATTGACGAGGGTTTCAGCCAGTATGTGCGCGGACTCTGGAACATGCAGGAACTTACCACCGACGAGGCAATCATCGCCTGGAACGATGCCACCATCAAGGATTTCCACTTTCACACATGGTCTTCGCTTGACGTGTTTATCAACGCGACATTTTCACGCCTTTCATTCCAGGTTGTGAACTGTAACGAGTTCCTTCGGCAGACTACCGACGAAAAACTGGACAGCCGTGGAGTTCCGGCCGAACTTCGCGATGAGATCCAAACTTATCGCGCCGAGGCCCGCTGGTTGCGCGCCTTGAGCTACTGGCACCTGATTGATCTCTTTGGAGGTGCGTCGCTGGTAACCGAAGACTCGCCATCGACCTTTAATTATCCGGCATATGCCACGCGTCAGGAACTGTTTGACTTTGTAGATCAGGAACTTCAGGAAATCACGCCTCTGTTGAAAGCGCCCGGAATGAATGAGAAGTACCGTGTAGATCAGGCAGCTGC
>JAEZGB010000187.1 GCA_023437485.1 Bacteroidota bacterium | reverse complement strand
TTTATGTGTTAGCGTTATACCTCGCGCGAAGCAGGATAGGCGAACATGGTTAAACGAGAGTGCGAGAGCAAAAGATCACTCGCACAAAGCCTGTCAATTTCCGCAATCAAACTGAAAGCTGAAAGCTTTCAGTGACCGACCACTGAAAAAATCCACGGTTTTCCCGTATTAGTTCCATCCTTAAAATTTCGACCTTCGGTACTGGGGAGGGGCCGGATGTGTTCCCGTTATACCTCGCGCGAGGCAGAATAAGCCATAGTAAACCGAGAGGATCGGTCGTACGGGAGCAAAAGATTAATCGCACAAAGCCGGTCAATTTCCGCAATCAAACTGAAAACTGAAAGCTGAAAACTTACAGTGACCGACGACTGAAAACATCCACGGTTTTCCCGTATTAGTTCCATCCTTAAAATTTCGACCTTCGGTACAGGGGAGGGGCCGGATGTGTTCCCGTTATACCTCGCGCGAGGCAGAATAAGCCATGGTAAAACGAGAGGAGCGGGAGCACGAGAGTAAAGATTAATCGCACAAAGCCTGTCAATTTCCGCAATTAGACTGAAAGCTGAAAGCTGAAAGCTGAAAACTTTCAGTGACTGTTGACTGAAAATATCCACGGTTTTCCCGTATTAGTTCCATCCTTAAAATTTCGACCTTCGGTACCGGGGAGGGGCCGGGTGCATTCCCGTTATTCCTCGCGCGAGGCAGAATAAGCCAATTTCCGCAAACAAACTGAAAGCTGAAAGCTGAGCTGAAAGCTTTCCGGCACAACCTTTGCACGCCCGCCGCGATTTTAGTAAATTTAGACTCATGAAAATTCCCCAAACACTTGCCATTTGCGCGCTGATGCTGCTTCCGCTTGCCGGACAGGCGCAACTACGAGGCCTTATCGATCAGGTCAAAAATGAAATTCAAATTCCCGACGCATCGGGCGACATCGGTGCCGGGCTCCGGGAGGCGCTCGACAAGGGCGTGGACAGACAGGTGAGCAAACTCACCGCTCCGGACGGATTTCTCAAGAATGAACTCGTGCGCATCGCCCTTCCCGACGAACTCCAAAAGGTGGACCGCACGCTCCGCAAAATGGGCATGGGCAAACTGGCCGATGACGGGATCAAGTCGCTAAACCGCGCCGCCGAAGAGGCCGTCAAGGAATCGACTCCCATTTTTGCCCAGGCGATAAAAAATATTTCATTCAAGGACGCCAAAGGAATCCTGATGGGCAACCGCGACGCCGCGACACAATACCTCAAAAGGGAAACTTCGGCGCCGCTTTACGACAAATTCCTGCCGGTGGTCAAGTCCAATATCGGTAAGGTGGGCGCCGATAAAATCTGGGAAAACCTCATCAATAAATACAACGCGTTGCCAATGGTCTCGCGTGTCAATCCCAACATTAACGACCACGTTACCCAAAAGGCGCTTGAGGGCGTATTCACGATGATTGCCGTTGAGGAAAAGAATATCAGGACCGATCTTTCGGCCAGGACTTCTCCCCTTTTGAAAAAAATTTTTGCAATGCAGGATAAAAAATAAGCCATGAAAAAATTAGCCATTTTATTTGTTGCCGTAGCATTCTCGGGCTGCGCCGAACTCCAACAGGTCGCCAGCCAGTACCCCGGCATCGGCACCGACAATACCGAAATTGCCGCCGGCCTCAAGGAAGCCCTCAACAATGGCATCACCAAGGAAGTTTCCAAACTTACGGTCAAGGACGGATTTTTCAAGAATGAGGCGGTGAAGATTTTGCTTCCGCCCGAGTTGCAAAAAGTTGACAAAACGCTTCGCGACGTGGGGCTTTCCAGCCTTGCCGACGAGGGCCTCAAGGTACTCAACCGCGCCGCCGAGGACGCCGTAAAGGAAGCCACGCCGATTTTTGTAGATGCGGTCACCAAAATGACCTTCCGCGATGCCAGGAACATTCTTTTCGGGGCCGATAACTCAGCGACACTGTACTTGGAAAACACCACGAGCTCGGCGCTTTACTCCAAGTTCAATCCGGTTGTCAAAACATCTTTGGGGAGGGTTGGCGCCGACAAAACCTGGAACAATATCATCACCAAGTACAACGCGCTTCCCATGACCGCCGATGTCAATCCGGACCTGAATGATTATGTCACGCAACAGGCGCTCAACGGGGTTTTCAAGATGATTGCCGTCGAGGAAAAAGACATTCGGAACAACCTAGCCGCACGGACATCCGATTTGCTCAAAAGGGTTTTTGGCCTGCAGGACAACCGCTGATGTCAACGCTCACGCGGGTTTGTAAAAAATTGTCCCTCAGCAACATATAAATAACATTGCATTAACACGGATATTTAAAAGCGCATCCTATATTTGTAAAGTAATAAAGGGTTTTTATTATTTGGTTAGAGTTAGTTAAAAGGGAGCCGATGCTTTTGCGTCGGCTTTTTTTATGCGATGCGGTCTTGTAATGACTTGAAATATTCAAACGCTTTGCCGGGCCTTGTGCCAAACCAGGAGAACATTTCTCCATCGACCAAAAGGACTTTAGCCGATGGAATATAGTGCTGAATCTCGGCCACGTGCTCATTTTTAAACGGAAAGGGTTCCGATGAGAGAAGCACGGTTTCGGGTTGCAAACGGGCCAGTTCGCCAAGGCCGAATTCGGGATAACGGGGCTTGTCGAAAATATTTCTCAGGCCGTTCGCCCGCAACATCGAGTCGATGAATGAGCCTTTTCCGGCAGCCATCCAAGGCGATTTCCAGATCAAATAAGCGGTTGTCTTCTCCAATTCCGGCCGTTCAAATTGCTCCGTAGCCAACCGAATTTTACCGGTCCAATGCTTTGCCTCGGCCTTTCGGTCAAACACCTCTCCGAATTGTTCCAGAAGATGCAGATTGTCCCCGATATTTTGCACATCGGTAACCCAAACCGGGCAAATCGCTTCGAGTTGAGCCACGATTTCGGGTGTGTTTTCCTCCTTATTAGCGATGACGATGTCCGGGCTGAGCGAGGCGATCCGGTCTAGATGAACCTGTTTGGTTCCGCCGACGACGGTTTTGGTCTTGCGGATGTTGTGCGGATGAACGCAGAATTTTGTCACGCCCACCAGATGATCCTCAAGCCCGAGGTCGCAAAGCGCTTCGGTAAGCGAGGGCACCAGCGACACGATCCGCTTTGGCGTATCCTGAAGATTCAGTTCACGGAAAAGCGCATCGTAGAATTGCATCAGAGTCCGGCCGCATCGAGTATGGTAGACATTTCCTGTTGAATCGACAATGCCTCATTGTGGGCGGCATCGGCAAAATCCTCGCCGTTTGAAGCGTATAGAATACCGCGGGATGAATTGACGAGCAGGCCCACATTATCGGCCATTCCGTAGCGGCATACTTCGCTCAGGCTTCCGCCCTGCGCCCCGACTCCCGGAACAAGAAGGAAGTGATGGGGGACGATTTTGCGGATATCGGCAAAGTACTCGGCCTTGGTTGCGCCTGCCACGAACATCAGGTTTTGCGAATTCTTCCAGGTCAGTGACTTTTCGATGACGTTAAGGTACAATTTGCTGTCATCGTTGTCCGAAAACTGAAAATCATAACCTCCCGGATTGGAGGTCAGCGCCAAAAGAATCGTGAACTTGTTCTCGAAATCCAGGAACGGCTCAACCGAATCGTGTCCCATATAAGGCGCAACCGTGATCGAATCAAAGTTCATCCGCTCGAGAAAGGCCTTCGCGTACATGGTTGAAGTATTGCCGATGTCGCCACGTTTGGCGTCGGCAATGGTGAAAATTTCGGGATGTCTCGCGTTTAAATATTCGATTGTTCTTTCAAGCGAACGCCAACCCGGAATTCCCAGCGCCTCGTAAAAGGCTGTGTTGGGTTTGAAGGCGACGGCGAATTGGTGGGTTGCATCAATGATGGCTTTGTTAAATTCAATGATGGGGTCTTCGGCACCCAATAAATGAGCGGGTATTTTGGAAAGGTCAGGGTCGAGGCCGACGCAGAGGAAGGTGCGTTTTTTAAGAATCTGTGCGGTGAGTTGTTGTGTTGTCATCGGTGTAAAAACAAATTGTTCCCTGCGCGTTATTTTTTAAGTTTTTGAGGGAGCATTTTAGACCTCAAAGGTTTTATTCCGCTGCGCTCCATACAGTTCGGCATAAAACGAAGCTAAAGCTTCGGTACCTGACAGCCGCTGGCTGTCCTCCTCTCATTTCAAATGGGAAAACCGCAAAAATAAAAAGCCTCGAAAGAGGCTTAGAATATCTCTGAAGTTTCCTTCAATTTCTCGGTATTGTTCACGAGCTGCAACTCATCCACGATCTTCTGGATATCGCCGTTCATAATGTTGCCCAGATCATAAAGCGTCAGCCCGATGCGGTGGTCGGTCACGCGGCCCTGTGCATAATTATAGGTACGGATCTTGGCCGAACGGTCACCCGAACTCACCTGCGAAGAGCGTTTTGCCGCATCCTCCGCCTGTTTTTTTGCCAGCTCCATTTCATAAAGTCGTGAACGTAGTACGGTAAATGCCTTGTCTTTATTCTTGTGTTGCGATTTCTCGTCCTGGCACTGGGCCACAAGCCCTGTTGGAATGTGCGTTAGCCTTACGGCCGATTTTGTCGTGTTGACGGACTGCCCGCCGGGTCCCGAGGAACAAAAAAGGTCAATCCGGACATCATTGGGATCGATCTGAACATCAAATTCCTCTGCCTCGGGCAAAACCATTACGGTCGCAGCCGAAGTGTGCACGCGGCCCTGTGTCTCGGTTTGCGGCACGCGCTGTACCCGGTGAACGCCGGCCTCGAATTTGAGCGTTCCGTACACATCTTCGCCCGTCACCTCAAAAATGATTTCCTTGAATCCGCCCGAAGTTCCCTCGTTCATGTCTACTACCGAAGTCCGCCACCCGCGGCTCTCGCAGTATTTGGTGTACATACGGTACAGATCACCGGCAAAGATAGAGGCTTCGTCGCCGCCGGTTCCCGCACGGATTTCCATCATGACATTTTTGGCGTCTTCCGGATCCTTCGGGATCAGCATGAACTTGATTTCCTCCTCGAGTTCGGGAAGGCGGGTTTGCGCCTCATCGAGTTGCATGCGGGCCATCTCGGTCATCTCGGCATCCAAACCATCGGCGATAATTTCCTTTGCCTCGGCAATATTTCCAAGCAGGTTGACGTATTCGTCGCGCTTTTCGGCCAAAGCCTTCAGGTCCTTGTATTCCTTGTTGAGTGCGACCCAGCGCTTTTGGTCGGCGATGACATCGGGTTGGATGATCAGGTCCGATACCTCGTCAAAACGCTGCTTCACAATCTGCAATCTATCTATCATTTTGTCCTTGTAATTGGAGCGCAAAAGTACAAAAAAATCTTCATTGGGTTTGGTGCCGAATGCCTTGCAAAAGTTAAAACCGATTAACTTTGCAAAAACTTTAAGCCATGACCCGATACGTTGTTGCCGCCCTGATGCTGTGTGCCATTTCCTGTGAAAAGAAAGAGGAATCCACCCCATATGAAACCCTCGGCAAGGCGAGCTGGCTCATCGGCGAATGGGAAAACCGGCTCCCGCAGGGGCAGCTTACCGAAATCTGGACCAAGGACAATGACAGCACCTATTCGGCGCGCAGCTATTTTGTCAAAACCGCAGGGGACACGCTCCATCTTGAAGCCATCACATTGGAGGAAAAGGCTTCGGGTGTCCTCTACACGCCCACGGTGCAGGGGCAGAACAACAACCAGCCCGTATCGTTCAAAATGACGTCTTCGGATGAAAACTCAATGACATTTGAAAACCCGCAGCACGACTATCCCTCCAAAATTGTTTACCGAAGGATCTCGGCCGACAGCATCGTTGCCGAAATCTCGGGTGTCCAGCGAGGCCAGCCATCGTCGGAGAGCTACCCGATGGGACGGAGGAAATAATGAATGTAATTAGTCAATTAGCGAATTGGTCAATTAGCGAATGGTTTGTTAGCGATGGGCAAATAGGCCGAGCACACCTTTATATCAATTCAAAGTGAACAAATCGTTCCAATCCCACATTCGCTAATTAACTGCGCTACGCTACGCTCCGTTCCGTTCGGCTTTGCCTCGGGTTGCTAATTCGCTAATTCGCTAATTATCCCATT
>JAEZGB010000180.1 GCA_023437485.1 Bacteroidota bacterium | reverse complement strand
GGGCGCAGCCAAACCGTACGGAATTAAGCAAAGTGAAACCCAACAATATTATCGCACGAAAGTCGGCAACAGTTTATTGCTGACCTCTCCAAACCCGATCCTGATTTTGTCATTTTTGCAATAACCGCGCATAATCACGCTGTCGCCATCGTTGATGAACCTGCGTTCGGTTCCATCGCTCATGATTAGCGGCTTCTTGCCGCCCCAGGTAAGTTCCAGCATGGATCCGAAAGAATCTTCGGTGGGCCCTGAAATAGTGCCTGACCCCATCATGTCGCCTGAATTGACCCGGCAGCCATTCGAAGTGTGGTGCGCCAGCTGCTGGCTCATGGTCCAGTACATATATTTGAAGTTGGATCGGCAAACGGTAACCGGCTCGGCACCTTCCGGTTCGATGATTACCTCAAGGTTAATGTCAAAGGCATGTTTGCCTTTCTGCTGAAGATATGGCAACGGCGTGGGCTCCTGTTTGGGTCCTTTGGTTCGGAAGGGCTCAAGCGCGTCCATGGTCACGATCCACGGTGAAATTGACGAGGCAAAATTCTTGGCCAGGAAAGGCCCCAGCGGAACATACTCCCATTTTTGGATGTCACGTGCGCTCCAGTCATTCAGCAGTACCATTCCAAAAATATAATCTTCGGCCTCGTGGACCGGGATGGTTTCGCCCATCACGTTGGCATCGGTGGTAATAAAAGCGGTTTCCAATTCAAAATCAACAAGCCGGGAAGGCCCGAATACAGGCGTTTTTTCGCCCGCGGGAAGCGTTTGCCCCATGGGCCTGTGGATGGGAATCCCCGAAGGTACGATAGTGGAACTGCGGCCGTGATAGCCCACCGGTATATGCAGCCAGTTGGGAAGCAGCGCGTTTTCAGGGTCGCGGAACATCTTGCCCACGTTGGTAGCATGCTCCCTGCTGGAATAAAAATCAGTATAATCGCCGATCATCACGGGAAGTTGCATCTCAACTTCATCCATACGAAAGATGACGATGTCCCGGTGTGCGGCATTATCGCGCAGCAAGGGGTTTTTCTCATCAAACAAATCCCCGATCCGATTCCGCACCAGCCGCCATGTTTTTTTCCCATCTGAAATGAAGTCGTTCAGGGTGTCCTGCATGAACATGTCGTCAGTGAGTTCAATGCCTTCAAAATAATTGAGTTGCTGAAGTGCGCCCAGGTCAATCGCGAAGTCTCCAATGCGGGTACCGATGGTAATGACATCATCTTTTGTGAGGAAGACCCCGAACGGGATGTTTTGGATGGGGAAGTCGCTGTTGGCGGGCACTTCAAGCCAGGATTTCCTGCTCGGATTATTCGCGGTTATCGGCATTTTTCAGGTGGATTTCTTAGGTTAAATTTAGCAATCAAATATAAAATTAGAATTCATCGTACAAAACGTTTTGCGTATTTTTGACAGCAATTTAACGAAATAACATCTCATGCTACGCGACAACGAAATATTTGACCTTATACTGGAAGAACAAGACCGTCAGGTACACGGACTGGAACTCATTGCCTCCGAGAATTTTGTGAGTGATGCCGTACTCGAGGCCGCCGGTTCGGTACTCACTAATAAGTACGCCGAAGGTTATCCCGGCAAGCGCTACTATGGCGGGTGCGAAGTGGTCGATGTGGTGGAACAGATAGCCATCGATCGGGCGAAGGCGCTTTTTGGTGCCGAATATGTCAACGTCCAGCCGCACTCGGGTTCACAGGCCAACACGGCGGTTTATGCGGCCTGCTTGCAGCCCGGCGACAAAATCCTGGGTTTTGACCTTGCGCATGGCGGACACCTTACACATGGCTCTCCCGTAAATTTCTCGGGCAAGCTGTACAACCCGGTTTTTTATACCGTTGAGCGCGAAACCGGAATGCTCAATTATGACACTATCCGCGAGGTGGCGATGGCCGAAAAACCAAAGATGATCATCGCGGGGGCATCGGCCTACTCACGGGACATGGATTTTAAAAAATTCCGTGAAATCGCCGACGAATGCGGCGCGCTTCTCATGGCTGACATTTCTCACCCGGCGGGGCTAATCGCCAAAGGCCTGATGAATGACCCGATTCCGCATTGCCATATTGTGACCACCACAACGCACAAGACCCTGCGGGGCCCGCGCGGAGGCATGATCATGATGGGCAGGGACTTTGAAAATCCATGGGGCCTCAAAACACCAAAGGGCGAGATTAAGATGATGTCCAACTTATTGGATATGGCAGTGTTTCCGGGCAATCAGGGCGGCCCGCTGATGCATATTATCGCTGCCAAGGCGGTGGCTTTTGGCGAGGCGCTTCAGGATGAATTTTTCCATTACGCGATGCAGGTTCAAAAAAATGCCAAGGCCATGGCCGAAGCCTTTTTGAGCCGGGGATACAATATTATCTCGGGCGGTACTGACAACCACATGATGCTCATCGATCTTCGCAACAAAAACATCACCGGCAAACAGGCCGAGAACGCCCTGGTTAAAGCAGAGATAACAGTCAATAAAAACATGGTTCCCTTTGATGACAAATCACCTTTCGTGACTTCGGGAATTCGGGTGGGGACCGCCGCGATCACCACACGTGGCCTGGTTGAAAAGGACATGGACGCCATTGTGGGGCTCATCGACCGCGTCATAATTGATTTTGAAAATGAAGAGCTGCTTGACCAAATTGCCGACGAGGTCAATGAGATGATGAGCGAACGTGCCATGTTTGTCTTTTAAATTCGGATTATGTCAACATTCAGGCTTCAACTCCCTACCGATCCGCGATGGGTTAACCTGGTAGAATCCAACCTGCCGGCCATCCTGGCTGACCATGCCTGGTGCGAACAAAAGGCGGCCACCAATGCCCTGACCATCATCACGCTCAACCCGGATTTGCCTGATCTAATAACTGACATGCTCGCCCTGGCCAAGGAAGAGATTGACCATTTTGACCGCGTGCACCAAATTCTCCGGGAGCGGGGCTACGCCCTTTCACGTGAGCAAAAAGACGATTACGTTGGCGAACTTGCCGCATACATGAAGCGCTCATCAACCGGTAGCCGCGAGTCCGGCCTGGTGGAACGGCTGCTGTTCTCGGCCATGATTGAGGCGCGAAGTTGTGAGCGGTTCAAAGTTTTGTCCGAAAATATCAAAGACCCTGGCCTGGCCGCCTTTTACAGGGAATTGATGGAAAGTGAGGCCGGGCATTATACGCTCTTTATTGGCTACGCGCGCAAGTACGGCGGCAGTATCGATGTTGACAAGAGATGGCGCGAATGGCTGGATTTTGAAGCCTCGGTCATTGCAAATTATGGCAAACGCGAAACCGTACACGGATGATTACCATCAGCGAGGCACTTCCCAATGAGTTGAACGTGGTTCGATACCTGGCGGGCGAGATCTGGCCGAGGTGTTATGACCGGATTATTTCGGGCGGACAGATTAAATATATGCTTGATCTGTTGTATTCTGACGAAAAACTGAACCACGACCTTGAATCGGGACAAAAATTCCTGCTGGTAAAGGACCACGCCGATTACATAGGTTTCGCCGCGATTGAACACCATTGGAAGGGTTCGGCATTAACCCGGATACACAAAATTTACCTGTTGCCCGAATATCAGGGCAAAGGCATCGGCAAGGCATTGATGAATGAAATTTCGGCAAGGTCCAGAAAAATGAACGACACGGGGTTGTCGCTAAATGTAAATCGGCAAAATCCCGCACAACATTTTTACACTCGACTTGGTTTTGAGATTAAAAAAAGCGAGGACATAGACATTGGGCAGGGATATCTGATGGAAGACTACGTAATGGAATGTCCGTTAGTGGACAACAATTCCGGTCTGAACCAATAGGCCGGGCAACCCTTCTCTTGAAAATTTAGCGCCCTTCACCTTATTTTTGGACGGATCGATTGTAAAATTACGCGCTTTGGAGAAATCGGCGGCGCGCAGGTCTGATTGCATGAAAACCGCCTGATGCAGGTCACTTCCTTCAAATGTGGCGCGCTGGAGTTGGACCGCCATGAAGTCGGCAGCCACCAAATCACAGTACCTGAAAGACATACCGGAAAGCCTAAGGCCATAAAATTGGGAGTACCGGAGGCTGCAATGTGAAAAACGCACCTCAAAAATGGTCTTTTCAAGCATGGCGAAATTTACCTGTGACAAGTCGCAACCCGTAAACTCTACATTTCGCAGCGCGGTGTGGTTCAGGCCGGCGCCTCTGAAATTGCAATTTTCAAATACGCAGTCGATAAATATTACGCCCATAAAGTGGCATGCAGTGAAATCACAGGAAACAAAACGGCACTGCTCAAATTCCAGCATTGACATCTGATCTCTTGAATACCGCTCGCCTTCAAAATGCGCTCCCTCAATATATCGGCCCACAAAACATATTTTGGCAAAGGAACGCATTTTCAAATCGATTAGGCGGTCGTTTTCGTTATTTTGATTTGCAAGCCTACCTTTGCACCCATGCAGACTGAAAATCCGAACCCAATCCCGCCCACGGGCTTTTTTGGCAAAAACCCTTCGCTGAAGCTCCGGGAATTCAAGCTCTTTCTGTCATTGCGGTTTGGTATCATCTTTACCATCAACATGCAATCCACCATATTGTATTTTTGGGTTTATGACATTACGCATGACAAGCTTTCACTGGGGTTTGTGGGCCTCGCCGAAGTAATTCCCGCCATTGTGTGCTCCTTTTTTTCAGGCCACGTGGTAGACATTAACGAAAAACGCAAAATGGTTCTTTTGTGCCTGGCGGGCTACATAATCCTGGCGGCGGCCCTGGCACTTCTTGCCCTTGATACGCAACTGGGCCACATACACTTTGATTATTCGCTGCATCTTATCTATCTGCTGGTCTTTTTGGGTGGAATGCTTCGGTCTTTTTACAGTCCGTCCATGTTTGCGCTTTTTGGCATGGTCGTGCCCCGCAAATACTATCCAAACGCCACGAGCTGGAGTTCAATGGCCTGGCAACTAGGCGCGGTTGGAGGCCCTTTGGCAGGCGGATTCTGCATAGCACTTCTTGGAATTGCGGCCAGCCTTAGTGTGGTTTGCGCTATTCAGATTATCCTCTTGATTCCCCTGCTGGTCATCAAAGCCAAACCAATCATCCGGAAGGCCAAAGAACCCGTTCTTCGCAGCGTGACCGAAGGCCTGAAATTCGTGTACAGGACGCCGGTACTGCTCTCGGCCCTTGCCCTGGACATGTTTTCGGTTTTGTTTGGCGGCGCGGTTGCCTTATTGCCGGTTTATCAAAAAGAAATTTTGCACGTCAATGAGATGGGGTTTGGAATACTGCGCGCGGCCCCCGGCGTGGGTGCCATTGCCACCATGGCGCTTCTTGCCTTTATGCCCATTGGCAAGCATCCGGGCCGAAAACTCTTTTTTTGCATTGGCGGATTTGCAATTTCGATCATCATTTTTGGCATTTCGACCAACTTTTACCTTTCGTTTTTCATGCTCCTGTTTTCCGGCATGTTCGATGCGGTAAGCGTGGTGATCCGCAGCACGATTTTGCAGTTGGTGACTCCCGATGCGATGCGCGGCAGGGTTTCGGCGGTCAATACCATGTTTGTGAGCTCGTCCAATGAACTCGGCGATTTTGAGAGCGGTGTCATGGCAAGCTGGCTCGGTACCGTCAGGGCGGTGGTCACGGGCGGATGCATAACGCTTGGCGTGGTAATCTACACCTTTTTCAAGGCGCCGCAACTGCGCAATTTTTCTTTTGACGATCATCAAAACCAGCCGATGTCCAAAGGGGACGAGCCCGGCTAAATGTTTTAATCGTATTTTTGTGCCATGGTACAAACGGTCAATATCCTGAATAAGCGGGCAAGGTTTGATTATGAAATCATTGAAACCTATACGGCCGGCATCGTGCTCACGGGAACTGAGATAAAATCAATCCGGTTGGGCAAGGCCAATATTACCGAAGGTTTTTGTGAATTCCACAATCACGAACTCTTTGCCGTCAATATCTACATTGAGGAATACGCCTTTGGAAACCGGTTCAACCATCAGGCGCGCGGCGAGCGCAAATTGCTGTTGAACAAGCGTGAGTTGCGCGCTCTCCAGCGCAATGTTCAGGCAAAAGGGCTGACGATTATCCCACTTAAGTTGTTCACCAATGAAA
Organism: Bacteroidota bacterium; assembly: GCA_023437485.1. Taxonomy (GTDB): domain Bacteria; phylum Bacteroidota; class Bacteroidia; order Flavobacteriales; family Flavobacteriaceae; genus Flavobacterium. The sequence continues at coordinate 8,366 of JAEZGB010000180.1, read as the reverse complement.
AGGGAATTGCAAAGTTGGATATTGGCCTGTGCCGGGGAAAGAAAACGTATGACAAACGCGAATCGCTCAAGGAACAGGATACCAAACGCGACCTTGACCGCATCAAGAAGGAATTTAGACGATGAATCCCCTAAAGCAAGCCCGGGAAGCGCTTGGGCTTCGCGTCAAGGATGTGGCCGGGCAAACCGGTATAGACCAAGCGCTGATTTGCAAATTTGAGTCGGGCGAGCGCATTCCCACCCCAAAACAGGCCGACGCATTGGCCATACTTCTGCGCATTGAACCCGAAAATTTGCAGGTTTACCGCTTATCGCGCAAAATCCTCGGCTTGACCGCAGACCGGGATATTGCCCTAAAGGCTTTACGCGTGGCGGAAGCCGAACTCTCCGGAGTAGAGCGCAAAGACGAAGTTCCTGTTGATGAAATTCTGAAGGAAATGGACGTGCTCCGGGCGATGCTTCTCAAGAAAAAAACGGGCCAATAAAACCGCCCGAAGGTACTGAAACAACTCACTCAGGTTTTATCGCCCAGCAGCGGCACAAACCGAAACTCGCCAAACTCATGCTTTTCAAACTGCGTTTCGTTTTTTCGGATCAGAAGGGTCATGATCTGGATGTCGGTGCCCACGGGAATAACCAACCTTCCTCCTACCTTTAATTGAGCCATTAGCGGCTGCGGGATCAATGGCGCACCCGCGGTTACGATGATCCCGTCATAGGGAGCATGATTGGGCAGTCCCTTGTAGCCATCGCCGAATGAAAGGTGTTTGGGCCGGATACCTAATTTGGGCAGTAATACTGAAGTTTTCTTGAACAGTTCATTTTGCCGCTCAATGCTGTAAACTTTCGCGCCCATGGCAAAGAGCACGGCGGTCTGGTAGCCCGACCCAGTTCCAATCTCCAGAATCTTTTGGTCGCGCTTAACCTGCAAAAGTTGCGTTTGAAAGGCTACCGTATAGGGCTGGGAAATGGTCTGGCCCGCGCCGATTGGAAATGGTTTGTCCTGATAGGCGTAATTCTCAAATCCAGATTCAAGGAACAGATGGCGCGGTATTTTCCTGATCGCGTCCAAAACGGCAATATCCGTAATGCCCTTTTCCTGAAGTTGCATGACCAGCTGATTGCGCAGCCCCTGATGTTTGGGTGTATCTTTCACGGCGTATAATAAAAACGCAAACTTAGCAAACTAAAGCCGGATAATACAGCGCCGGAGGGCCAATTTATAACCCTCAACAGCCTACTGTCATCCGGATTTCCCGGCATCGGCCAAATGGTTGATGATTATTTGTTATTTTTGTCCAAAACTCACCTATGTTAAAAGTTGGCGTACTCGGAGCCGGCCATCTTGGCAAAATCCACCTGAGGCTTTTGCAGCAATCCAACCGGTATGAACTGGCTGGTTTTTATGACGACAATCCCGATTACGCCCAAAAAGTCGAATCAGAATTCGGTTATCACAGGTTTCACACCATCAATGCCCTGATCCATGCCGTTGACGTGGTTGACATTGTGACTCCCACCCTTTCACATTACAAGTGCGCCCGGGTTGCCATCAAATCCGGCAAGCACGTTTTTATTGAAAAACCGATCGCCAATACGGTGGCCGAGGCCGAGGAAATAATGGAACTTGCGCGCGAACACAACGTCAAGGGGCAGGTTGGCCACGTCGAACGGTTTAATCCCGCCTTTAGCGCCGTAAAGCACATGATAAACAGCCCGATGTTTATCGAAACGCACCGCCTTGCCGAATTCAATCCGCGGGGTACCGACGTGCCGGTGGTGCTTGATTTGATGATCCACGACATCGACGCCATCCTGAGCGTAGTGGGATCGGCTGTAAAAAATATCAGCGCCAGCGGAGTTTCGGTGATTTCCGAAACACCTGACATCGCCAACGCCCGTATCGAATTTGAAAACGGCTGTGTCGCCAATCTGACCGCGAGTAGGATCTCGCTAAAAAATATGCGTAAATCGAGGTTTTTCCAAAAGGACGCTTATATCTCGGTGGATTTTCTCGACAAGAAATGCGAAGTGGTGAAGATGAAGGACGCCCCCGAAGTGCCCGGCGATTTTGACATGATTCTGCAAAATGCCGAAGGAATCCGCAAACAAATTTATTTTGACAACCCTGCGGTGGGCTCGACAAATGCCATTCTGGAAGAGCTGGAAACCTTTGCCGAGGCCATCAACAACAATACCGAGCCCATCGTCAGCCTTAAGGATGGCACTGAGGCCCTTCGCGTGGCCCACCAAATTATATCGTGTTTCAAATAAACCCTAAATAATGAAAAACATATCCGTAATTGGAGCCGGAACCATGGGAAATGGCATCGCGCACACATTTGCCCAAAGTGGATTTGGCGTTAACCTGATCGACATTTCTGAAAATTCGCTGGAAAAAGGACTTTCGACCATCACTGCAAACCTGGACCGCATGTTGGCCAAAGGTTCGATTTCTCAAGACGACAAAAGGGCAACCCTGGAAAATATTTCGACCTTCACTGATCTCGCGGCGGGCGTAAACGGTGCCGACCTTGTGGTTGAGGCCGCGACTGAAAATGTTGATTTAAAGCTGAATATATTCCGTCAATTGAATGAGTTGTGCAGCTCATCGACCATCCTTGCCACCAACACCTCATCAATCTCGATCACGCAGATCGCAGCGGTAGTCAGCAGCCCTCAACGCGTGATCGGAATGCATTTTATGAACCCGGTGCCCATCATGAAACTGGTGGAGATCATCCGGGGCTACAACACCTCGGACCTGGTTACCAAATCAATCATGGACCTTTCTGTCACGCTGGGCAAAGTTCCCGTCGAAGTAAATGATTATCCGGGATTCGTGGCCAACCGCATTTTGATGCCGATGATCAATGAATCTATTGAAACACTTTACAATGGCGTGGGCGGTGTTTATGAAATTGATACGGTAATGAAACTTGGCATGGCACACCCCATGGGGCCGTTGCAACTTGCCGATTTTATCGGGCTTGACGTTTGCCTGGCGATCCTGAACGTAATGTACGACGGATTCAAAAATCCGAAATATGCGCCTTGCCCGCTGCTGGTCAATATGGTCCGGGCCGGGAAACTGGGCGTTAAATCGGGCGAAGGGTTCTACGATTACAGTGAAACCCGAAAAGCCGAAAACGTGGCCGCACAATTCCAATCGCGCCAGTAGATGGCCAGGATTGATCCATTTCGCGGCGTTTGTCCCACCCGGGATAAAGTTAGCCTGGTGACAACACGGTCATACGAGGAATACTCTGCCGCGGAACTGGCTTGCCAATTGCAGTTCAATCCGCTGTCATTCCTGCACGTTTTGCACCCGGCATACTCGGGCACGCAATCCAGCGATAACGAAAAACGGTTCAGGACGGTACATCATCAGTTTAGTGCTTTTATGGATGATGGGATTCTTGAACGAGACCGCGAACCTTGTTTTTACATTCATCAGATTGCCAGCGGCGACCGCGTTTTTACCGGTATCGTAGCAGCGACATCAGTTCACGATTACAAATCCCAAGTCATTAAAAGACACGAAGAAACGTTTAATTACCGCGTTGAATTCTTTAAGGACTATATGAAATATTCCGGCTTCAATACCGAGCCGGTCCTGATGACATACGCACGCCACGAACCGGTTGCCAGCTGGCTACGGCGGCAGATTGCGAGGGAACCGCATTTTGAATTCTCGACCAAAAGAAAGGAAAAACACATTTTTTGGAAAGTATCGGACCCGGTTGATATCCAGGCCTTAAAAGCCGGTTTTGAAGGTGTTCCGGCGCTCTATATTGCCGACGGGCACCACCGCTCGGCTTCGGCCGAAAAGCTATTTGACGAGGTGGGTGCCCCAAACGATTGCTTTATGAGTTACCTCATCGCCGAAGAAGACCTTCGGATTTATGCCTTTCACCGCATGATCCGCGGGCTGAACGGATTCGGGCCCGAAGAACTATTGGACCGGATTTCCCAGGATTTCTTTATCGAGGTACAAAACCGCGACATGTTTGTGCCTTCGACCGCGCAGGAATTCGGGATGTACCTGAACGGACAATCATATTCGCTCAGAATGAAGGCCAACAGGCATTGTGTTGAAACGCCACTGGATACCCTGGACAGTCAGATTCTTTACCAGCGTATCATCTTGCCCCTGCTGGGTATCCGGGATCTGCGCAATGACGACCGGATTGAATACATGCCCGCGAACCGGCCGGTCCGTGACTTCAAGACACGGTTTGACGAGGGTAATTTTTCAGTCGGGTTTCTGCTGCATCCCTGCCCTGTCTCGCTTATACGCGACATCGCCGATGCCGGACTGGTGATGCCTCCAAAGAGCACCTATATTGAACCCAAGCTCCGCAGCGGGCTCATCATACATGAATTCTGATGGACATTGCCTCGAATATCGCCGATGTTACCAAAGAGATCGGGCCTGCCGTTACGCTGGTTGCCGTCTCAAAGACTCAACCCATTGAAAGCCTGAAACAGGCCTACCGGGCCGGCCAGCGCGATTTTGGCGAAAACAAGGTCCAGGAACTCCTGTCCAAGCAAAGCGAGATGCCGGACGATGTACGGTGGCACATGATCGGACATCTTCAAACCAACAAAGTCAGGCAGATTGCGCCCTTTGTTCATCTTATTCACGGCGTTGACAGCGAAAAACTGCTGTCTGAAATCAACCACCAGGGAGAAAAAATCCCCCGGGTGATCCCTTGCCTTTTCCAGCTACATATCGCCACCGAAAAATCCAAATTCGGGTTGGATGAACAGGGACTGAATGAACTGCTTCATAAAATATCGGCAGGTGCGTTTCCTTTTGTCAGGATCCGCGGCCTCATGGGCATGGCGAGTTTTCTGGATGACCAAACGCAGGTTCAGCTCGAGTTCCAATATCTGAAAAAGCTATATGACCGATTTGCCGGGCCGTTTGATTTTGACGTACTTTCAATGGGAATGAGCGGTGATTTTAACCTTGCGGTGCAGTGCGGCAGTACAATGGTCCGGGTGGGAAGCCGTATCTTTGGAAACCGAAATTACTAGAAATTGTACGCAATACTTGATATAGAAACCACCGGAGGCCAGTTCAATGAAGAGGGAATCACTGAAATTGCGATCTACCGATACGATGGCCATGAGGTAACCGACCAGTTTATCTCGCTTGTAAATCCCGAAATCCCAATCCAGCCTTTCGTGGTAAAACTTACCGGGATAACCAATGCAATGCTTCGGTCGGCACCGAAATTCCACGAGGTTGCCAAGCGGATTGTCGAGATTACAAAAGACTGCATCATCGTAGCCCATAACGCCCCGTTTGATTACCGGATCCTACGCACCGAATTCCGGCGGCTCGGTTATGACTTTCAGTCCCCCACCTTATGTACGGTGGAACTCGCGCAAAAACTTCTCCCCGAACAGCCCTCCTACAGCCTGGGGAAACTTGTACGCTCACTGGGAATCCCAATGGCTGACCGGCACCGGGCTACCGGCGATGCCATGGCGACCGTTAAACTTTTCCGGCTATTGCTGGACCGCGACACAAGCAAGCAGATTGTAGGCGAATTCATCCGGACTGAAGTTGAAAAAGGCCTCGAACCCCGACTATTGGACATGGTTGATAAACTTCCCTCTCGGGCGGGAATATACTACATCCATCGCGAAGACGGTTCAGTTTGTTATGTTGGCCGAAGCCGCAACATCCGCAAAAGTGTCAATCAGCATTTTGCCGGCGATGCACGGATATCCAAAATTATCCGGGCCGAAGTCTTTGATGTGTCGTTTGAAGAAACCGGGAGCGAGCTTATCGCGCTTTTGAAGGAACACGAGGAAATCAGGGCCTTGCGCCCCGCTCACAACAAACTCCCCAAACGCCGCAATTATCAATGGACGCTTATAACCGGCGCCGATTCGCAGGGATATTTAACACTGGGCTACAAACGGATTGCGCAAGGCGAAACCGCGAGTTTTTTGTCGCGCCATGACGCACATGCCAACCTTACCCGAATTAGCCAGCAATATCAGCTTTGCCCCGCCCGGTGCGGGCTTTTGGATATTGATTCAGCTTCCACCTGCGGGAATCAGGGTTGTGCGGCATGTGGGAATACAGAACTTCCCGAACAGTATAATTTGCGTGTTGCCGAATTTTTGCAGCGCAGCGTACCGGTTTCCAACGGTTTTATTGTCGTAGGGCGCGGAAGGACCATCAATGAAAGGAGCGCCATCGTGGTCCGGGGCGGGAAATATATCGGTTACGCGTTTTTTGACCTGAACTATCAAATCATCAACGCCAACGTGCTTAAAAACCTGTTGATCCCCGCCCGTCCCGAGGGCAATGCCGAGGCCATCATACGTTCTTTCCTGATCCGCAATAAGGCAATCAAAATAATTCCAATCGAGTAGAATTGCCTATTTTTGGCTAAAACCAATCCTTGTGATGATTTCTGAAAAGCTGCGCACGCGGCTTCATACCGTGATCCACGAAGCCGATACTCCGGCAGGAAAAGCGTTTGACCTGATCCTGCTTGCCGTTATCGGGGCCAGTATCATTGCGGTAATGTTGGAAAGCGTTAACTGGATCAACCTGGAATACGGCAGGGAACTGTACATTATTGAATGGGTCATCACCATTGTCTTTACCTTTGAGTACATCGCGCGGGTCATCTCGGTCCGAAAACCGCTCCAATATATCCTGAGTTTTTACGGGATCATCGATCTACTGGCCACTTTGCCCACGTACCTGGGCCTACTGTTTCCCAGCCTGCATTTTTTAATTGCATTGCGTGCCGTCAGGCTTTTGCGGATTTTCAGGGTTTTAAAGTTGGTCCGCTACGTGGGCGCATCTAACTTATTGGTGGTGGCCCTGAGAAAAAGCCGTATCAAAATAATGGTTTTCCTGTTTACGGTGTTGGTGCTTTGCATCATTATGGGAACTGTGATGTATCTGGTGGAAGGGCCCGAAAATGGATTCAGCAGCATCCCTACAAGTATTTACTGGACAATCGTGACCCTGACCACGGTTGGGTTTGGCGATATTACCCCGCATACGCCACTTGGGCAGGTTTTCGCCTCGATAATCATGGTCATGGGATATGGAATTATTGCCGTTCCGACAGGAATTGTTACCTCTGAAATAATCGCACACGAACAACACGCTAAAAACAATACGCAGGCCTGCCCGGATTGCGGGGTCAACAACCATAAGGATGACGCCAATTTTTGCTTTCATTGCGGCGCCGCGCTACACACCTGATGAATTTGAACCAAAAATATCTGATTGCAGTCCTGGGCCCCACGGCCATCGGAAAGACCGCTCTGGCCATCGAGATCGCCAAGGCCTTTAATTGCGAGATCATATCCTGTGATTCGCGCCAGTTCTACAGGGAAATGACCATTGGCACGGCAGTCCCGTCAAAAGAAGAGCTGGAAGCCGTCCCGCATCATTTTGTCCACAATAAATCCATCACAGAACTTTATACCGTTGGCGACTTTGAACGCGAAGCGATGGAAAAGATCACTGAACTCTTCAAAAAAGATGATTATGTGGTCATGGTAGGCGGTTCAGGGCTTTATGCCGATGCTGTACTGAAAGGTTTTGACGATTTCCCCGAAGTAGACCTTGAGGTTCGCACCAGGATCAGCAAGGCCTATGCAAAAAAGGGACTGGAATGGCTGCAACAGGAAGTTGAACGGGAAGACCCGGAATATTTTAAAGTTGTGGCCAAGATGAATCCGCACAGGCTGATGCGCGCGCTTGAAGTATGTATTTCGTCGGGCAAGCCGTATTCTTCCTATTTGGGAATAAAGCAAAACAGCCGGCCGTTTGTACCGATCCTGATAGGCCTGGAGGCAGAAAGGCCCGTACTGTATGAGCGGATAAACCATCGCGTAGAACAGATGATGGAAAAGGGATTTCTGGCCGAAGCCGAGGGCTTGTTCCCCCACCGGGAACTCAATGCTTTGCAGACCGTGGGCTACCGGGAATTGTTCAGTTTTCTGGCCAAAAATTTTTCATTTGAATTTGCCGTTGAGCAGATCAAAAAGAACACGCGCAACTTCGCAAAACGCCAGATGACCTGGTTTCGGAAAACGCCCGACATCAAATGGTTTGATTATCAGGTACCGGTGGAAAAAGTGGTGAGTTATATTGAGAAGAAGGCGAGAAAAAAATAACCCGATGGGGCATCGCCATAAAAAAAAGCCCCTTCCGGAGCTTTTTTTATGATTGTTTTTCTTCCTGTTGCTGGGTTTGGTTGCGCTCCTTGTTTTTGACAACAAGGCGGAAACCTTCGCCGTGGATGTTCAGGATCTCAACATCTTCGTCACGTTTAAGGTATTTCCTGAGCTTGGCAATGTACACATCCATACTTC
>JAEZGB010000159.1 GCA_023437485.1 Bacteroidota bacterium | reverse complement strand
ATATAGGGGGCTGAGAAGCTAATGTACCACTTGTATAATGTAACAATGTACCAATTACCTCCAAAGAATCTTTTAAGGTAATTGGTACATTTCCTAATTTTCAAATTCGCTAATTGGCTAATTCCTCTCCGGAATATTTTCAAGGATCTCCAGCACAAACTTCCAGTATTTCTGTGCCGATGAAATGCTCGCACGCTCATCGGGCGAATGCGCGCCGTGGATGGTCGGGCCAAAGGAAATCATTTCCATTTTTGGGTAATTCGTACCGATGATACCGCATTCAAGTCCTGCGTGACAGGCGACCACACGAGGCTCCTGGTTGTTCTGCTTTTTGTAGATATCGACCAGGACTTTGAGGATTTCGGAATTGACATTTGGCGTCCAGCCCGGGTAACTGCCGGTAAAAGTGACCTCGCAACCCATAAGTTCAAACGCCGATCGAAGCGCGTTGGCCAAGTCGAATTTTGAACTTTCCACCGAACTCCGCGTAAGGCATCCCACCGAAATCTGTCCGTCCTTCACCACCACGCGCGCGATGTTGTTGGAGGTCTCGACCAGATCGGCCATATCGGGGCTCATTCGGTAAACGCCGTTGTGCGCCGCGTAAAGAGCCCGGAGAAGCCCTTCCTGAACGCCCAGGTCCATGACCTTAGCGGGAAGTTCGGATTTTTCGATCTCGATGACCAGGTTGGGTTCGGTGGTTTTGAACTCGGCTCTGATGTCGCCGATGATTTCCTGCATGTCAAAGACGAATGCCTCGTCGTAAATCGATGCGATAATTACCTTGGCGACGCTTTCCCGAGGAATGGCGTTGCGAAGGCTTCCGCCGTCAATTTCGGCAATCTGCAACCCGAAATTCTCAAAGCCGTCAAACAGCAAACGGTTCATGATCTTGTTGGCATTGCCAAGGCCCTTGTGGATGTCCATCCCCGAATGACCGCCGCTAAGGCCTTTTACCCTGATGGTGTAACCCACCGATCCCTCGGGCGTTTCCTCTTCATTATAGGCGCGGGTCGCGGTAACGTCAACGCCGCCCGCACAACCGATGTCAATCTCATCGTCCTCTTCGGTATCAAGATTGAGCAGGATCTCGCCCTGCAGCACGCCGCCCTTGAGGTTAAGCGCGCCGGTCATCCCGGTTTCCTCGTCGATGGTAAAGAGCGCCTCGAGCGCCGGGTGCGGAGTATCTTTGGATTCGAGGATGGCCATGATGGTAGCGACGCCAAGGCCATTGTCGGCGCCGAGCGTTGTTCCGCGGGCACGGACCCAATCTCCGTCAACATACATGTCAATGCCCTGGGTATCAAAATCAAATTGCGTATCGTTATTTTTTTGGTGTACCATGTCCAGGTGGCCCTGCATGACGATGGGTTTGCGGTTTTCCATCCCCGGCGTGGCGGGTTTGCGGATGATGACGTTGCGGATCTCGTCTTCAAAAGTCTCGAGGCCCAGGCTCTTGCCGAATTCCTTCATGAATTCGATGACGCGGCCTTCCTTTTTTGAGGGGCGCGGCACGGCATTGAGGTCGGCGAATTTGTTCCAGAGTGCTTTGGGTTCGAGGTTTCGGATTTCTTGGTTCATGATTTTTTGATTGGAATGCCAAAGGTACATTTTTGCTCAGAATGACTTCTTATCTTTACGCAAAAACCGCATGTCCCGAAAGTATTTTTGGCCCATCATGCTCGTGGTGCAGCTTGTTCTTTTGCAGGTACTCTCACTTTTTCCCAATGTTGTGGAGCGCGTTTACAGCACCGGCATTTTTCCCGTGATTTCATCGTTGATGCGCCTGATGTTCGGTTGGATCCCATTTTCAGTGGGAGATATTCTTTACGGCTTGCTTATTTTTTGGCTGATGTCCAGAATTTACCGGCATCGCAAAAACATCACCTGGAGAAATTCGGTATTGGCCACATTATCTTCACTATCCGTTTTTTATCTGTTGTTCAATCTGTCCTGGGGGCTCAATTACCATCGGGTGGACTTGCACGACAAGCTGGACATCGGCACTGAGTATTCAAACGATGACCTGCTTGCGTTTACACGCGGGCTCATTGAACGTACCAATGCGCTGCATGTGGAAATTACGGCCGATTCGGCTAAAAAAGTTATCGTTCCGCATTCGAATGAAAAAATTTTTGAGCTTAACGTAAAGGGGTATGAAAAACTTTCAAAGAGGCTCGATTTTCTCGAATACGGAACTCCAAGCAACAAGAATTCAATTATCAGCCTGCCGCTTACTTATATGGGTTTTGCCGGTTACCTGAACCCGTTTACTCATGAATCAAATGTCAACGCACTCCTGCCGCGGTATTCGCTCCCGATGACCTCGGCTCATGAGATGGCGCACCAGATTGGTTACGCCTCAGAAAGTGAGGCAAACTTTATCGGGTACATGGCCGCGCTTGAAAACGACGACCCGTATATCCGTTATTCGGCACTGACCACGGCTTTGCGGTATTGCCTTTCCAATTGGGAAGCCCGAAATCCTGAATTGATGCTGGAACTTTTGGGCACCGTAAATGATGGCGTTCGTGCCAATTTTAGGGAAAGCCGCGATTTCTGGGCGCGCTATGAAAGCTTCATCGAAACAGGTTTCCACCTTTTTTACGATAATTTCCTCAAGATCAACAGCCAGGACGAGGGACTGGAAAGCTACAGCCGGTTTGTGGACCTGATGGTTAACTACGATCGTAAGTTTTCAGTTTAAGGAGGATGAATTGACGTAGCCCAACCGATGCCACCACTATGGCAAGCCAGATTCCAAAGATTTTACCCTAAAACTGATGCTTGCCCTGACATTTTCCAGTACGAGATCTTTGTCTTCCTCACCCCGGTGAAGATCCGAAAAGTTAATTATTTTGAGACTTATGCTCATACTTCGTCCGATGTGAATGCGGTAAAGCTCTTTCGTTTGTAAGGCCTGACAATAAGCCTTCCTTCGCGGTCAAGCCGAATATAATTGTATATCCAATTCATCAGGACCACTGCCTTATTCCGGAATCCGATAAGCGAGAACAGATGCACAAAAATCCAGAGCACCCACGCAAAAAAACCGTGAAAATGGACCTTGGGCAAATCAACAACTGCCTTGTTCCGGCCAATGGTGGCCATCGATCCTTTGTCTTTGTAGTTGAAGGGCACCATCGCACGGCCCGAGATTTTGCGCGCGAGGTTTTTGCCCAGGTGCCGTCCTTGCTGGATCGCGGGTTGGGCCATCATGGGGTGCCCGAGCGGGTAATCGTCTGACTGCATCACCGCGATGTCGCCGATGGCAAAAATATCGTCAAAATCCAAAACCCGGTTAAATTCATCAACCAAAACCCGATCCTGATGTTGCGTAAGCGATGAGGCCGGAAGCCCTTTGATTGCAGCACCCATCACCCCTGCGGCCCAGATCACGGTAGAGGTTTCAAACCTGACCGGGCCGTTGGTGGTCACGGTTTTACCATCATAACCCAGGACCCGGACATTTTTGTGGATCTTGACTCCCAGTTCTTCAAGATAGCGTTCAGAGGCGGCTGACGATTTCTCGCTCATGGTATTGAGGATCCGGTCTCCGCTTTGGATCAGGTTAACCTGCATGCGGGAGATATCCAAATCCGGGTAATCTTTTTGCAGGATTACTTTCTTCATTTCGGCAAGCGCGCCGGCAAGTTCAACACCTGTGGGGCCGCCGCCCACTATGCAGAAATTCATCAGGCACGAGCGCTCGGCCTGATCAGTGGCAAGGACTGCCTGTTCAAAATTTTCAAGAATGAGGCTGCGGATGTTGAGCGATTGGGAGATCGTCTTCATGGACATCGCATTGCGTTCGATTTCCCTGTTCCCAAAAAAATTGGTCCGCGATCCCGTGGCGATTACCAAATAATCATAGGTAAGTTCACCCACATCGGCGATAATTTTGCGCGCCGAAGGATCAATTTGCCTTACCTGCGCGAGCCTGAAAAAAAAGTCGGGGTAATCGTGAATCACTTTCCTGAGCGGATACGCTATTGACCCGGCCTCAAGCCCGCCGGTGGCCACCTGGTACATCAGCGGTTGGAAGTTGTGGTAGTTGTGCCTGTCGATAAGCACCGCCTGGACTTCCCGGTTCTTGAGTTGGCGGGCCAGCGCGACTCCTGCAAATCCGCCCCCAATGATCACGACCCGGGGACGGTTGGATTTAGGGATGTTCATGTTTTCTTTTGAAAGCCCAAGTTAGTGAATTTATGGCACTGCGCTTATGAGGCTTTTGGCGCAATCACTTAAAAAATCATTTTATTTGTAACAAATATTTCTTAACCGGACTAACGCCCATATGAGCGACCAACTCGAGCAGTCCTTTGTAAAACAGCTCAAGGAAAACCAGAACATCATTCACAAGATCTGCAGGTTGTATACCTCCGGACAGGACGCGCACAATGACCTGTTTCAGGAAATTACGATCCAGTTGTGGAAGGCCTTTCCCAAATTCCGGGGAGATTCCAAGTTTTCCACATGGGCATACCGTGTCGCGCTCAATACCGCAATTACCCTCTACCGGAAAAGTACCCGGAGCGTCAATACCGTTGAGTTCGAGAATTCGCGGCACTTCATTCATCAGGAAGAATACAATTATGAAGAGGAAGAGCAAATCAAATTGCTTTACCAGGCAGTTTACCAACTTAACGACATTGAAAAGGCACTGGTTTTTATGTACCTGGAAGAAAAAGATTACGCCGAGATTTCCGAAACATTGGGGATCACTGAAGTTAATGCAAGAGTAAAAATGAACAGGATAAAGGGGAAACTCAGAAAAATATTAAATCCGTAACCATGGAAGAACTGGATTTGCTCAAAAAGGACTGGAATCAACCAGGGCGTGCGTTCAAGGAGGTTTCGGAAAGTGAAATCTACAATATGTTGCACAAAAGATCGTCTTCCATCGTGAAGTGGATCCTGATAATTGGCATTGCCGAAGTGCTCATCTGGAGTGCGATCTCATTGATTTTCTCAACCGAGGACTACCTGCGCAACTTGGAACAGACCGGTTTTGACACGGGGTTGAAGGGCTTCAATTACCTTAATTATGGCATTGTGGTCGTGTTTATGTATCTGTTTTTCAGGAATTACGTCAACATATCAGCCACATCAAATACGCGGCAATTGATGAAGGACATTCTTAAAACCCGCAAAACCGTTCAAATTTATGTGTGGTACAACCTGACGGTCATTGCGATCAGCCTGGTTTTGGGCTTTGTGCTTGCGGTGAATTATAACCCGGAAATTTCAGGGCTGCGCGACCAGATTAACCACGACGGAGCCTCGATGGCAAAGTTTGTTGGATTGATCGCGATCATCATCGGGGTGTGCGTAACGGTATTTTGGCTGATCTATCGACTGATTTATGGAATCCTGCTCAGGCAATTACTGGCTAATTACCGTGAACTTCGCAAGATCGATCTTTAGTAGCGCCAACGTCGCTCCTCGTTGAGCTTTTCCTCGGCGACGCGTTCCTCGGCTGGAATCACCTTAAGAAACGATGCATGCTGTTCAATGGCGTACTCGATCTTTTCAACCACCTGCGCAACGGTATCGTTTTCATAATCAATCTCAAGCGGAGGTTTAATGATGAACGACTGAAGAATACCCTTTTTCTTGATCCGAAGCCCTTTTTTGTCAAATGACCGCCTGAACCCGTCAATCACTATCGGGACCACTACCGGCCTGTGCTGCAAGATTATGTGTGCCGTGCCTTTGCGGACAGGTTTAAAGGACTTGGTGGTTCCCTGCGGAAATGTGATTACCCAGCCATCGTCCAATGCGATCCGGATATTCTCAGTATCGCTGGGATTGACTTCGCGCTTGACCTCCTTTCCCTTCGCCCTCCATGTCCGCTCAACGGTGATGGCCCCCACATAGGAAAGTATCCGGGGAAGCAAACCTTCGCGCATGGTTTCACGCGCGGCGACATAGTAAATGTTGAGTTTTGGCCTGCAAAGGTAGCCGATGTTTTTAATGGTGTCGACACGGCCGTTGAGGCTGGCATTGAAGACGTGGAACATTGCCACAACATCGGCAAAATAAGTCTGGTGATTGGAAATAAAAAGCACGTTGGTAGGTGGCAGGTCCTTGATGATTTCCGAACCTTCGATCTGCAATTCATTGAAGCCCCGGTAGCGCCTGTGTGTCAAAGCTCCGAATACGAGTATCAGGATGCGCTTGATAAACAATAAGTGCCCAAAAGGATTTCTTTTGAATAAACCCATTCCAAAAGTTAAAAATAAAGCGCAAACTTACAAAAAGGCCGCGGGCTTACAGGTTTTTTAACACATCCCGCAATTCACTGAGCATCATTGCAGTGGCACCCCAGATATGGTACGGACCAAACGCAAAGCAGGGAACATCAATCGCTTCCGAGTAAGAAGTTGGCATTCGTTTTAACTGTACTGATGATTGGTCAAGCAGGATTTCAAGCGGCATCTCAATGATTTCGGAGACTTCACGCGGGTCGGGAATAAAAACAGGACTTCTTTCGCAAAATGCCAAAAACGGTGAAACGCTGAAGTTGCTAGGAGGGATATAAACCGGGCTCAACGGAGCGACCAATTGCACCAACGACCGGTCCACCCCTATTTCTTCTTCGGTTTCCCGCAGCGCCGCGTACAGCGCCGAAGCATCGTCCCGCTCTATCTTGCCACCGGGAAGGGCAATTTGCGACGAATGGACGCCTTTATAGGAATTGCGGCGGATCAAAGCCAAGGCCGCCCTCTCGCCTTTAGGAAAAACCAGGGCCAAAACCGCAGCCTGTCTGGGATTGAAACTGGCAGGATCAATATTCTGCATGAGCTCCCTTCGTTCGGGCGGGGCCATTTTTAAATGCGATTCTTCTCCGGGCAACGGCGAATTGGCTAACTTTGGCACAAGGGCCATGAAAGTTTCAAAATTCATATCCCAAAGATAATTATAGACTGCCGAGGGCGCAATTTTATGTACAGTAAAGCCGAAATGCAACAATTGAAACGCGAATTTTGGATCGCGTTTGCCACCGCCTATCCGCGAAAATGGCTGCTTTACGATACAAAGATCAAGGATTTTTCATTTAAATTCTCCTCTGAGGGCAAGCGGCATGCGGTAATGCTTGACATTGAACACCGCGACCCCGAAAAGCGCCATTCGTATTATGAAAAACTGATTTCCTTAAAAGAAATTCTTGCAAACGATTTTATTCAGGGATTGGCCTTTGATCGCGATTTGACACTTGAAACCGGAAAGGTCATCAGCCGGATCTCATTATCGACCGAGGGTAAATCGATGGGCAATCGGGAAAGCTGGCCGGATATCTTTTTATTCTTTGCCCATAATATGTCGGCATTCGAGGCCTTCTTTGAGGATTATGGTGATTACATCCGCGATATTTAAAAGCTAAGGATGACGAATGACACACGTCGAATGTCGAACGGAAGCTGCCTTTGCTACCGAAAATGTTTTGGATTTCGCTATAGCAAGCTCACAGCTGACAGCGATTTCGTCGAATGTCGAACGTCGAATGTCGAATGGAGCGCAGGAAATAGTCAAAAGTCAACCCGAGGCGAAGCCGAACTGTACGGAGCGGAGCGTAGTAAAAGTCAAAAGAAGCTAAAAATGACGAATGACACACGTCGAATGTCGAAAGGAAGCTGCCATTGCTAAGGAAAATGTTTACGATTACCTACCGCAAGCTGAAAGCTGATGGCTGACAGCTGACAGCAATTTTGTCGAATGTCGAACGTCGAATGTCGAACGTCGAATGTCGAATGGAGCTGCAAGATTAGTCTATAGTCAACCCGAGGCGAAGCCAAACTATACGGAGCGAATCGTAGTAAAAGTCGAAAGTCGAAAGAAGCTTAAGATGATGAACGTCGAACGAAAGCTGCCGTTGCTACCTAAAATGTTTATGATTACCTATCGTAAGCTGA
>JAEZGB010000140.1 GCA_023437485.1 Bacteroidota bacterium | reverse complement strand
AGCCGACGGTCACGAAATACAGGATGATACCAAGATTGATGATCCCTCCAAACACGTAACGGGAGGTGCTGCAGAAGCGGCGCATCAGGAAACAAATATGCGGGGTGATGCCAGCCTTGATGCCAATTCAAACTCGACTTTGGTTGAAGCTTCGCTTGGTTCAGAAGATTCGGTCGCAACTGCGGTCCAGCCAGTGGCGCCAGTGGTTCAGGCCCGTAACCTTACATCGGAGCAGGTAGTTTCATCGTCATCTTACAAAAAGCCCGCAAAGGCCGATGACGCTCATGCCGAGCACCAAAAGCACCTGGAGCATGTTCTTCATCAGCTTCAAAACAAGCCTTGGGCTGCGTTTTATGTAGCGTGTATCTTTTTCATGCTGATCTCGTTAGGGGTTTTGGCCTTTTACGCAGTTCAGGTTGTCTCGCAGGCGGGATGGTCGCCGGTACTTTTCCGTGTCATGCAGGGCCTTACGGCTTACCTGCCGGTCGGTTCGGTGATTTTCTTTTTGCTGCTTTTAATGTCGGCGCTGCACTTCAACCACCTGTTTGTATGGATGGGCGAAGGAGTTACCGATCCCAACAGCGCGAACTATGACAAGCTTGTCGCCAATAAATCAGGCTATCTCAACATTCCGTTCTGGCTGATCCGCGCCGCGATCTTCCTCGCTGGATGGAACTTTTACCGTTACATTTCCCGCAAGAACTGCCTTGCGCAGGATGATGCAAATGACAATGCGTACTACAAAAAGAATTTCAAGGCTTCGGCTGCGTTCCTGGTTTTCTTTATCGTCACCGAATCCATCATGTCATGGGATTGGATCATGTCATTTGATCCGCACTGGTTCTCAACTCTTTTTGGATGGTATGTTTTTGCGAGCTTCTTTGTAAGCGGTATCACGGCTATCTGTATGCTGACACTATACCTAAAGTCCCTCGGTTATTTGGAGTATGTCAATACCAGCCACATTCATGACCTGGCCAAGTTCATGTTCGGGATCAGCGTGTTCTGGACTTACCTTTGGTTCTCGCAGTTCATGCTTATCTGGTACGCCAACATTCCGGAGGAAGTAACGTATTTTGTGACCCGTATCAACGATTACCCATTATTGTTCTGGGGTGCCGTGGTCATGAATTTCGTTTTCCCGATCCTGATCCTGATCAATACTGATTTCAAACGTATCAGCTGGATCCTGGTTATGGCCGGAATTGTGATCCTTTTGGGCCACTATATCGACTTCTTTAACATGGTCATGCCTGCAACCGTGGGTGACCAGTGGTTTATCGGCGCTGCCGAGATCGGATCTGTAATGTTCTTCCTCGGGTTGTTCCTTTTGGTTACTTTCACCTCGCTTGCCAAAGCGCCGTTGTTGCCAAAGCGCAATCCTTTTATCGAGGAAAGTAAACATTTTCATTATTAATATTTAAAGCAAAGGACAGATGACAAGTTTGTTGGTAATTATAGTTTTAGTTTTATTGGCTGTTGCAATTTGGCAGCTGACTAAAATATTTGATTTGACCCAGGTTCGCGCCAACATTGATGATTCACAGATCGCCAATGACAAGGACAACAACCTGCACGGTTACCTCTCGTTCGGTTTCCTTGGCTTTATTTACCTGATTACGATTTGGTGTGTGGTCTACTACGGGGATCTCCCGCTAATGGACCATTCGGCCTCTTTGCACGGTAAGGAAGTTGACCGCCTGATGTGGATCACGATGATCCTTATTTTTATCGTTCAGACCATCACCCAGGCGCTTCTGTATTGGTTTTCATTTAAATACCGTGGCCGTCAGGGGCAAAAAGCACTGTACTTTGCCGATAATGACCGACTCGAATTCGTTTGGTCGGTAATCCCGGCAATCGTTTTGGCCGGTCTAATCCTTTACGGATTGTACGCTTGGACCAATATCATGTTTGTCGATGAGGACGAAGATGTAATGGTTGTTGAAGTTTATGCCAAACAATTCGCCTGGGAAGTACGTTATGCAGGCAAGGACAATGTGCTTGGTAAGGCCAACGTGAGGTATATTGAAGGCACCAATACTATGGGTGTTGACCTTTCTGACCCTAATGCCCAGGACGATGTGACTGCCACTGAGATCCACATTCCAAAGGGCAGGAAAATCCTTTTTAAATTCCGCTCGCAAGACGTGCTGCACTCGGCCTATTTCCCGCACTTCCGCGCTCAGATGAACGTTGTTCCCGGGATGGTGACGCAGTTTGCGTTTGAGCCCATATACACCACTGAGGAAATGCGCGAACTTCCTGATATGATAGAGAAAGTGAATCGCATCAACCAGATCCGTCAAAAGAAGAGCATGGAACTTACCGCACAAGGCGGCGAGGCGCTTGACCCGTACGTCTTTGATTTCCTGCTTTTGTGCAACAAGATCTGTGGTTCATCGCACTACAATATGCAAATGAAAGTTGTGGTCGATACCCCGGAAGACTTTACCAGATGGCTTGCCACCAACCAGACCATCGCGCAACGCAAGAAAGCCGAGAACGAGCAGGTTAAAAAGGACGGCCTGGCTCCAGCCCTTCAGGGGAAAGACTCGATTAACGTCAATAAAGCCGCCGACGCATCAGCGCCGTTGGCCATGAAATAATAATCTAAGAAACAAAAAGCACCACATATGTCTGCAGTAGCTCACGATCACGATCACGGACACGCACATGAACACGGGCACGATCACGGCCACGATCACCACCATAAGGATACTTTCATCACGAAATATATCTTCAGCATCGATCACAAAATGATCGCAAAGCAATACCTGATCACGGGTATTATCATGGGGGTAATTGGTGTGGGTATGTCGATGCTTTTCAGGATGCAGCTTGCCTGGCCTGAAGAGTCGTTCAAGATCTTTAACATTCTGTTGGGCGATAAATTCGCTCCTGACGGTGTCATGGCCAATGATGTTTACCTGGCGCTGGTTACCATCCACGGTACAATTATGGTATTTTTTGTTCTTACCGCGGGTCTTTCGGGAACCTTCAGTAACCTCTTGATCCCGCTGCAAATTGGCGCGAGGGATATGGCCTCAGGATTCCTGAACATGGTTTCCTACTGGTTGTTCTTTACCTCGTCGGTTATCATGATCTGCTCGCTCTTTGTTGAGTCAGGGCCTGCTTCGGCCGGTTGGACCATTTATCCGCCGCTCAGCGCGCTTCCGCAAGCCATCGGTGGTTCGGGTGCAGGTATGACTCTCTGGCTGGTTTCGATGGCGATTTTCATCGCCTCGTCGCTCCTTGGTTCCCTGAACTACGTGGTAACCGTAATCAACCTGCGCACCAAAGGGATGTCCATGACGCGCCTCCCGCTTACCATCTGGGCATTCTTTATCACGGCCCTAATCGGTATCCTTTCGTTCCCGGTACTTCTTTCGGCTGCGTTGCTGCTGTTAATGGACCGCTCGTTCGGGACGTCGTTCTTCCTTTCGGATATCTACATCGCCGGTGAAGTCCTGCATTATCAGGGCGGATCACCTGTACTTTTCGAGCACTTGTTCTGGTTCCTTGGCCACCCTGAGGTTTACATTGTAATCCTTCCGGCGATGGGCCTTGTGTCAGAGATCATGGCCACCAATGCCCGCAAGCCGATCTTCGGTTACCGCGCCATGATCATGTCCATCCTTGCCATCGCGTTCCTTTCGACCATCGTTTGGGGCCACCACATGTTTATCTCGGGTATGAACCCGTTCCTGGGCTCGGTGTTTACATTTACGACATTGCTTATTGCGATCCCATCGGCGGTTAAGGCCTTTAACTGGATCACCACCATCTGGAAAGGTAATTTGCAGATGAACCCCGCGATGTTGTTTTCGATTGGATTCGTATCGACTTTCATCACCGGAGGTTTGACGGGGATCATCCTTGGAGATTCAACACTTGACATCAATGTTCACGATACCTACTTCGTAGTTGCGCATTTCCACCTTGTAATGGGTATCTCGGCGCTTTACGGAATGTTCGCCGGGATCTACCACTGGTACCCCAAGATGTTTGGCCGTATGCTGAACAAAAACATGGGATATGTTCACTTCTGGGTCACTACAATTTGTGCCTACGGTGTATTCTTCCCGATGCACTTTATCGGTATGGCCGGTCTTCCGCGCCGATACTACACCAACACGGCATTTCCGCTATTTGACGATTTGCAGAACGTAAACGTACTGATCACTGTATTTGCTCTTGTAGGAGGGGTATTCCAGATCGTATTTTTGTACAACTTCTTTGCAAGCATTTTCTATGGGAAACGCGCTGTTCAGAACCCATGGAAATCCAATACACTGGAGTGGACTGCACCTGTCGAGCACATCCACGGAAACTGGCCTGGTGAAATTCCGCACGTACACCGCTGGCCTTACGACTACTCCAAGCCCGGCCACGACGAGGACTTTGTTCCGCAAAACGTGCCGTTCAAGGAAGGCGAAGAAGTCATGCACCACTAATTACAAAGGCTGTCCGCAAGGGCGGCCTTTTTTGTCACGGCGCTTTTACTCATATCTGATAGGATAAAGCTGATGGCTCTTTTAGTATCTTTATGAAAAAGCCGCATCATGCAAGAAGTTACCATCAATACTGATAAAAAACGTTTCGAACTTGAAGTCGAAGGCCGGGTTGCTTTTATTGACTACATTCTCAACAACGAGAACATTATGTTTCTCAACCACACCGAAGTTCCCAGGGAAATGGAGGGAAAGGGGATAGGCAGCAGGCTTGTCAAGGAAACACTCCAATACATCCGAGACCGCGAATACAAGCTGGCCCCTATTTGCCCGTTCGTCGCTTCGTATGTGCGCAGGCATCCGGAGTGGCAGGAGTTGTTGGCAGAGGGGTACTCGGTGTAGCTGTCAGCTGTCAGTCCTCAGTTCTCAGTCATCAGTCATGAGTCATCAGTCGTCAGTCGTCAGTCATCAGTCGTCAGTGATCAGTGTCAAAGGTGACGCTTCAGTTTTGGGTTCCGGTTTATGAGTTATGGGAATGTTTGTACAAGCCCAACACTCTTGATCCATTCGACGTTAGTCACGCGACATTCGTCAATCCTTCCTATCTTTGCCCCATGAACGACAACCTCAGGCCCACCAACGAGCATTTCAATCCGGAGGAACTTGATCTGGAGCGCAAGCTGCGGCCGCTTTCCTTTGACGATTTCTCGGGGCAGGACCAGATCCTGGAGAACCTCAAGGTCTTTGTCGCGGCGGCCAACCAGCGCAACGAGGCCTTGGACCACGCGCTCTTCCACGGCCCGCCGGGATTGGGCAAGACCACGCTCGCGAACATTCTGGCCAACGAGCTCGGTGTGGGAATCAAGATCACCTCAGGTCCGGTGCTGGACAAGCCGGGCGACCTCGCGGGGCTGCTCACCAACCTCGAGGAGCGGGATGTTTTGTTCATCGACGAGATCCACCGCCTCAGCCCGGTTGTGGAGGAATACCTGTACTCGGCAATGGAAGACTTCAAGATCGACATCATGATCGAGACCGGTCCAAATGCACGGTCAGTCCAAATCAACCTGAACCCGTTCACATTGGTGGGCGCAACAACCCGTTCCGGTCTTTTGACAGCACCGATGAGGGCTCGTTTCGGGATCCAGAGCCGCCTGCAGTATTACACCACCGAACTTCTCACGACCATCATCCAACGCAGCGCCTCGATCATCAGCATGCCCATCACCATGGAAGCCGCCATCGAGATTGCAGGACGCAGCCGCGGAACGCCAAGGATCGCCAACGCATTATTGCGTCGCGTTCGGGATTTTGCCCAAATCAAGGGCAACGGCAGGATCGACATCGAGATCGCGCGTTACGCCCTCAAGGCGCTCAATGTTGACGCGCACGGCCTCGACGAGATGGACAACAAGATTTTGACCACCATCATCGACAAGTTCAAGGGAGGTCCAGTCGGGCTTACGACATTGGCCACCGCCGTCAGCGAGAGCGCCGAAACCATCGAGGAAGTTTACGAGCCGTTCCTCATCCAGGAGGGCTTCATCATGCGCACGCCGCGCGGCCGCGAGGTCTGTGAGAAGGCCTATACGCACCTCGGCCGAATCAAAAACAATTACCAGGGCGGTCTTTTTTAGGGCATTGCCTGACGGCCCGGGCTGTCCGCTATAGCTGCCTTTGGGCATGCTGCCGCTTCCATCCCTAATGCGCCTTCCAACAAACATGGACAATCGCGAGAAAAACACCGCCTTTATCAAGCAGGAAGCAGCCCGGCTGGGTTTCATGTCCTGTGGCATCTCGCGTGGGGAGTTTTTGGAGCAGGAGGCGCCGCGGCTTGAGAAGTGGCTCCACGACGGCCGCCACGGCCAGATGCAGTGGATGGAAAACCACTTTGACAAACGGCTCGATCCCACCAAACTGGTCGAGGGTTCCAAAAGCGTCGTATCGTTGTTGCTCAACTATTATCCGCAGGAGCGCCAAAACCCCGAATCCTACAAGATCTCGAAATACGCTTACGGCCGCGATTACCATTTTGTGATCAAAGACAAGTTAAAGGAACTCATTCATTCCATCCGCGAAACCATTGGCGATGTGGAGGGCCGCGCGTTTGTCGATTCGGCGCCGGTGCTGGACAAGGCCTGGGCTGCGAAATCCGGACTCGGCTGGCAGGGCAAGAACAGCAACCTGCTCACCCAAAAGGCGGGTTCGTTTTACTTCATCGCCGAACTCATCCTCGACCTCGACCTTTTGTACGACCATCCCGTCACCGACCATTGCGGAACCTGTACCGCCTGCCTCGATGCGTGCCCCACGCAAGCCATCGTCCAGCCGTATGTGGTTGACGGCAGCAAATGCATTTCCTATTTTACCATAGAGTTAAAAGACAACCTTCCGCAGGAGATGAAAGGCAAATTCGAGGACTGGGCCTTCGGGTGCGATATCTGCCAGGACGTGTGCCCGTGGAACCGTTTCTCATCGCCGCACCACGAGCCGCTTCTGCAACCCAATCCAGACCTTTTATCGCTCTCAAAATCAGATTGGGATGACATGACAGAGGAAGTTTTTCGTCAAATCTTCAGGGATTCGCCGCTCAAACGCACCAAGTACGAGGGCATGAAACGCAACATCACTTTCCTTAAAGATTCAACTCGGAATATTTTGGAATAGTTATTCTTCTACCTTTGTAGGTCGCAAGAAATTCCAAATGAACCAATATAGCAAACGCAGGGAAGCCCTGCTTTACCACGCCAAGCCCACGCCGGGCAAGATCAAGGTGGTTCCCACAAAAAAGTACGCCTCGCAGCGCGATTTGTCATTGGCTTATTCGCCAGGCGTGGCCGAACCCTGTCTTGAAATCGCCAAAGATGTCAACAAAGTGTACAAGTACACCGCCAAAGGAAACCTTGTAGCGGTAATCTCAAACGGTACAGCGGTTCTGGGTCTGGGCGATATCGGCCCTGAAGCATCAAAACCCGTCATGGAAGGCAAGGCGCTCCTGTTCAAGATTTTTGCCGACATCGACGTTTTTGACATCGAGGTCAATACCAAGGATATCGATGCTTTTGTCCAGACCGTTAAAAATATTGCGCCCACTTTTGGCGGGATTAACCTCGAGGACATAAAGGCCCCGGAATCTTTTGAGATTGAGCGCAGGCTGGTGGAAGAACTCAACATTCCCATCATGCATGACGACCAGCACGGGACGGCAATCATCTCATCGGCGGCGCTGCTCAACGCGCTTGACCTTGCCCGCAAAGATATTGACAAGGTAAAGATCGTGGTTTCGGGTGCCGGATCGGCGGCGCTTGCCTGCACCAACCTGTTTATTCTATTGGGAGCGAAAGTGGAGAACATCGTCATGTTTGACAGGGACGGCGTGCTTTCAAATGACCGCATGGACCTATCGGCATTGCAAAAGCCGTATGCAAACGCGCAGCCCGATCTGTCGCTTTACCAGGCCATGAAGGGCGCCGATGTGTTCCTTGGACTTTCGGCCGGCAATATCCTGTCGCCGCAGATGCTTCTGGAAATGGCCGACAATCCCATTGTATTTGCAATGGCCAACCCCATTCCTGAAATTGATTATGAACTTGCCATTGCCACCCGCAAGGACATCATCATGGCCACCGGCCGGTCTGACCATCCCAACCAGGTGAACAACGTGCTTGGTTTTCCCTATATTTTCCGCGGGGCGCTCGATGTCCGGGCAACTCGGATCAATGAACAAATGAAGATGGCCGCGGTCCGCGCGCTGGCCGCCCTGGCCCGGGAATCGGTTCCTGAGCAGGTAAACATTGCCTACGGTGAGACCAAGCTTATCTACGGGCGGGAATACATCATTCCAAAACCGTTTGATCCGCGACTGATCACCACCGTGGCTCCGGCCGTTGCGAAAGCGGCGATGGAATCGGGCGTGGCGCAAAAGCCCATCACTGATTGGGAAGCTTATGAAGAAATTTTGCTGGAACGCCTGGGATCTGACAACAAAATGGTCAGGTTGCTGATGAACCGCGCCAAAACCGAACCCAAACGCGTCGTGTTTGCCGAGGCCGATCATCTCGATGTGCTCAAGGCGGCGCAGATCGTGCAGGAAGAAGGCATCGCGCATCCTATTTTGCTGGGTAATCGCGAAACGATACTTGAGCTAAAGGAGGAAATCGGATTTGATGTTGATGTTCCCATCATCGACCCAAAAACACATGACGAAGACGAGCGCCGCAACCGCTATACCGAAAAGTTCTGGATATCTCGCCAACGCCGTGGAATTCAAAGGATCGATGCCGAAAAATGGATGCGGGAACGCAATTATTTTGCGGCGATGATGGTTAAGGAAGGCGATGCCGATGCCCTGGTTTCGGGTTATTCGCGCAGCTACCCGACCGTTGTAAAACCCATGATCCAACTTATTGGCAAGGCGCCCGGAATCTCGCTGATTGCCACTGCCAATATGATGATGACCAACCGGGGCCCGATATTTCTGTCGGACACTGCCATCAATCCAAATCCATCGGCCGATGACCTGGCCAAAATCGCCCTGATGACCGCCAAAACGGTCCGGATGTTTGGGATGGAGCCGGTAATTGCGATGGTTTCGTTTTCAAACTTCGGATCGTCACAGGATTCGGCGGCAGGAAAGGTAAACGATGCGGTAAGTTACCTGCACCAGTATTACCCGGACCTGATAGTGGATGGCGAACTCCAGGCTGATTTTGCCCTCAATGCCGAAATGCTCAAGAGCAAATTCCCGTTTTCAAAACTGGCCGGCAAAAAAGTAAATACGCTTATATTTCCAAATTTGGAAGCGTCCAACATCACCTACAAAATGTTAAAGGAATTATACAAGGCCGACTCGGTAGGTCCTATCATGCTTGGGATGGACAAACCGGTCCACATTTTTCAACTGGGAGCAAGCGTCGAGGAAATGGTGAACATGGTGGCCGTGGCGGTAGTGGACGCGCAGGAAAAAGAAAAGCGCCGCAAACGCTGGCAGGAGGGTGCTTAATAGGCCTTCGCCGTAACGGAATTTTGCTATATTTGGGCATTAATTAACAAATGATCGCACATTTACAGGGCCGCCTTGTTGAAAAATCTCCTACCGAAGTTGTTGTGGACTGCGGAGGCGTTGGCTATTCGGTGAATATTTCACTGCACACCTTTTCACTTTTGCCGGCTTCGGAAAGTATCAAACTTTACACACATCTGCAGGTTCGGGAAGATGCGCATGTGCTGTTTGGTTTTGCCGAAAAATCAGAACGCGAACTCTTCAGGCTGCTCATCAGTGTATCGGGCATCGGCGCGGGGATTGCCAGGACGATGCTCTCGTCACTTGAACCCCGTCAAATTATCCGGGCGCTGGCTTCGGGTGATGTGGCCACCATACAGGGAATCAAGGGCATAGGAGCCAAGACTGCGCAACGTGCGGTACTGGACCTTCGGGACAAGATGTTAAAAGTCGAAGGGCTTGACGAAGTTTCGCCAACCCGGGGCAATACAAACCGGGAAGAGGCGTTATCTGCTTTGGAAGTACTGGGCTTTAACAAAAAGTTGGCTGAAAAATCTGTTGAAAGGATTGTTAAGGAGATTCCCGACGCGAATGTTGAAACGATCATTAAACAAGCTTTAAAAATTCTATAGTACTTGAAAACCGAATTCACCAGCGCCCACAGGTCCGTATTTTTTGCTTTGTTGTTCATTTTCGGCGGCTTTGGAGCTTTTGCCCAGGTCGACGAGGAGGTTCAGGACTCCACCGCAACCGGTTTTTCAGTTGGCCAAATCAAGTTGGACAACCCGCCATCCATTTTGGAGGCCTATACCTATGACCCGGTCACTGATCGGTATATCTACACTTTTTCAGTTGACGATTTCAATATCAACTACCCCATCATCCTTACACCAGCCGAGTACCAGGAATTGATGCTTCGCGAGAGTATGCGTGCCTACTTTCAGGAAAAATCTGACGCCATCGACGGTAAAAAAGAAGGTTCGGAAGAAGCAAAAAAAGATTTGTTGCCAAGATATTACGTCAATTCCGGATTTTTTGAAACGATATTTGGCGGTAATACCATTGACATCAAGCCCACGGGGTCGGTGGAGATGGATCTTGGATTGCGGTACACCCGACAGGACAATCCGTCATTTTCACCGCGAAACCGTTCAAACATCACTTTTGATTTTGACCAGCGGATCTCGATGAGCCTCATGGGAAAGGTAGGAACGCGGCTTTCGGTGATGATCAATTACGACACCGAATCCACCTTTGCCTTCCAGAACCTGATCAAACTTGAGTACACACCCGACGAGGATGATATCATCCAGAAGATCGAAGTCGGTAACGTGAGCCTTCCGCTCAACAGTTCTCTTATCCGGGGGGCGCAGAGCCTCTTTGGTGTCAAGGCCATGCTTCAATTTGGCAAGACCACCGTTACCGGAGTTTTCTCGGAACAAAAATCTCAGACCCGGACCGTAACGGCGCAAGGTGGTGGCACCATTCAGGATTTCGAACTTTTCGGGCTTGAGTATGACATGGACCGCAACTTTTTCCTGTCGCAGTATTTCAGGGACAAGTACGACGAATCGCTCAAAAATTACCCATATATTGATTCGCGCGTCCAGATTACCCGGATCGAAGTTTATGTGACCAACCGTCAAAACCGCGTCAACACAACCAACAACAATTTGCGCAACATAATCGCGTTGCAGGATCTTGGCGAGGCGCAGCTTACCGGTTATTCAGATCCGGTGGTGGTTTTGGATCCAGTCCCGGCCGGTTTTTTTAACGTGGCGCCAAATTCGCCGCCAGACAACGGCAACAACGACCTAAACCCGGAACTTCTTGCCAATGATCCCGCCGGAGAGGCCATTCTGAATCCATCCATTCGCGAAATCGTGACCGCAGACCAGGGTTTTACCGGGATTACAGCAACCGAGGGCCGCGACTATTCCAAACTGGAAAACGCGCGCAAACTCCTTCCGAACGAATTTACCTATCACCCGCAACTGGGTTATATCTCGCTTCAGCAAAGGCTTTCAAACGATGAGATCCTTGCCGTGGCATTTCAATATACTGTTGGAGACCAGGTTTACCAGGTGGGAGAATTTGGCACCGATGGTGTCGATGCAACGCAAATTGGCCCGGCCAACCCCGATAACGGCCAGCCCACCACGGTGACTACCCAGAGCCTGGTGCTCAAGATGCTCAAAAGCAGCCTTACCAATGTAAACACTCCGGTGTGGAACCTGATGATGAAGAACATTTACCAGATTCCGGGCGCGTTCCAGTTGGAGCAGGAAGATTTTCGATTTAACATTCTTTACACCGATCCGTCACCGCTCAACTACATCGAACCGGTTGCCGGTACGCCGTTTCCGCCATCGCCGCCAAATGAACCCGTGGCCGAGACTCCGCTTCTCAAGGTATTCAATGTTGACCGGTTGAACTACAACAATGACCCGCAGCCAAACGGCGACGGATTTTTTGATTTCGTCCCCGGCCTGACGGTTGACACCCAAACCGGTCGGATCATCTTTACCACGGTGGAGCCTTTTGGAGAACACCTCTTTAACAAACTTGCACTCGGTGGCGAAAATTACAACGATCCGGCCACTTACAATGCCAACCAGCAAAAGTATGTGTACCGTTCAATGTACCGCAGCACCCAGGCGTTTGCGCTTCAGGAAAGTCAAAAAAACAAATTCCAACTCAAGGGCCGGTTTAAATCAACGGGCGGCGATGGAATCCCTATCGGTGCGTTTAACGTTCCCAGGGGATCGGTGGTTGTGACCGCTGGCGGCCGTGTGTTGGTAGAAGGTGTCGATTACAGCGTGAATTACCAGTTGGGGCGTGTGCAGATCCTTGACCCGTCCCTTCAGGCTTCCAATACGCCTATCGAGGTGTCGGTAGAAAACAACTCGGTTTTTGGACAGCAAACGCGCCGTTTCATGGGGATCAACGTCGAGCACAAATTCAGTGATAAATTCCTTGTGGGGGCCACATTCCTGAAGATGACCGAAAGGCCTTTCACCCAAAAATCAAATTATGGCCAGGAATCAGTAAACAACTCCATTTTTGGACTTAACGCGAATTACTCGACTGAAGTGCCTTTCCTGACCCGTATGGCCAACAAGCTGCCAAATATCGATACCGATGTCCCGTCAAACGTATCGGTGCGTGGCGAAATTGCTTTCCTCAAACCCGATACGCCCAAAGCCGACCGTTTTCAAGGAGAATCGACTATTTACGTCGATGACTTTGAGGGTTCGCAGACTACCATTGACATGCGCTCACCGTACTCCTGGTTCCTGTCCAGCGTGCCGGTGTTTCAACCCGATCAATCCTCAGGCGATTATCCTGATTTTGGGCAATCGCTTCCAGGGCTTGAATCAGGGTTCAAGCGTGCAAAGCTCTCCTGGTATTCCATTGACCCCACTTTTTACGCCGAACCACCCGGTGGAATCACGCCGCAGGAAATCGGCTACAACACAACCCGCCGAATCTACAGCGCCGAACTTTATCCCGTGACCGATATCGCCGTCGGCCAAAGCCAGGTGATAAACACCCTTGATCTCACTTATTATCCCCGTGAGCGCGGTCCCTACAACTTTAATCCCGTGGCTGCCACCGATGATGCTTTCCCCGCCGCCGAGGCACCCAACAATTTTGGCGGAATCATGCGCGCGATCAACTCGACCAATTTCGAGCAGGCCAACGTGGAATACATCCAGTTCTGGATGATGGACCCTTACGTTGGAAATACCGGAGATCCAAACGGCACATCGGCGGCAAACCTCGGAAAGATCTTCTTTAACTTAGGTTCAATATCCGAAGATGTTCTTAAGGACGGGCGCAAGCAGTATGAAAACGGCCTGGGGCCAAACTCGATCCTTGTTCAGCCGCCGCCGGTTTGGGGCAACGTTCCGGCGTCACAATCGCTGATCTACGCCTTTGACACCGATGCCGGCAACCGTGCCAATCAGGATTTGGGCCTCGACGGTTTGAACGATGCTGATGAAGCCGCGCGTTTTCCCGCATTTGCCGGAAGCCCTGACCCGTCGCAGGATAACTACAATTTTTTCCTTAGTGCATCGGGCGGTGTGGTTGAGCGCTACAAACAATACAACGGAACGCAGGGCAACTCGCCGGTTGACGTTACCAATAACAGCCGCGGATCTACAACGGTCCCTGATGTGGAAGACATCAACCGCGACAATACGATGAATACGATCAATGCGTACTATGAGTATAGCATCGACATCAAACCGGGTATCACGATCAACGACCGCTATGTGACCGATATCAAGTACCTCCCCCAGGCACCGAATCTTCCTACCGGCGCTGCTACGGTTGACGTGCGCTGGATCCAGTACAAGATTCCCGTAGCCGAGGCCGAAAACGCGATTGGCGGCATTTCTGACTTGCGGTCAGTAAATTTCATGAGGATGTTCATGACGGGCTTCTCTGACCAAATCACCATACGTTTTGGAGCGCTTGACCTGGTGCGCGGCGAATGGAGGAGGTACGTGAACACGCTTGACAATACTGATCAGGATGTGGAAGACGATGAAACCGTCTTTGAAGTACAGGCAGTCAATATTCAGGAAAATGGCGACCGCGTCCCGATCCCGTATGTTTCGCCTCCGGGTGTGGTTCGCGAACAACTTTACAACAACAACCAGGTGATCAACCAGAACGAGCAATCGCTTTCGCTACGGGTCACCGGACAAGGCCTTGAACCCGGATTGCCAAACCCTGATCCGCAGCAGGAATCAACCGGCGATGCCCGCGCGGTGTTCAAGAACGTGAGCGTTGACATGCGCCAGTTCAAAAAACTCAGGATGTTCCTACATGCCGAAGCGATCGCCAATGACGGTGTTCCGCTTCAGGACAATGAGATGATCGGGTTCATAAGGTTTGGAAATGACTTTACCGAGAACTTTTATGAAGTTCAGATTCCGCTCAAGGTTTCGGCACAGAATGCCACCAGCGAAAAGGATATCTGGCCGGAAGCCAATGAAATTGACCTTTCACTTGATCTCTTGACCAAGCTTAAGATTCTGGCCATGGGCCCGGATTCCCCGCCCATCGATGTCAACGGGGTGAAGTATGTGAACGAAGGCCAATTGGACGAATCGCTCGCAGGCCGAGACAATGAACTCAGGCTGGGTATTCGCGGTAATCCGAATTTCGGGCTTGTGCGCACGCTAATGGTGGGGATCAAGAACAACACCCGCAATCCGCGCATCCCAATTGAAACCGCGTCAAACCCGCACCCGATTCGCGGGGAAGTCTGGTTCAATGAATTGAGGCTTGGCGGGATGGACAACCAGGGTGGAATGGCAGCAGTGGTGAACCTTGACGGAAACATGGCCGATTTTGCGACCATTTCGGCGACGGGAAGGATGAGTACCATTGGTTTTGGCGGGTTGGAGCAGGGGCCCAATGAACGTTCGCGTGAAGATGTCCAGCAGTATAACATCGTAACCAACCTGGCCCTTGGCAAATTATTGCCGCCAAAGTGGTACCTGAACGTGCCGTTCAACTTTGCCGTGGGCGAGGAGATCATCACTCCCGAATACGACCCGTTCAACCAGGACATCCGCCTTGAACAACTCATCCAAAATACCTCCAGCGAGGCCGAAAGGGAAAACATCCGCGAACGCGCCATTGATTATACCAAGCGCAAGAGCATCAACTTTATAGGTGTCCGCAAGGAGCGTGCGCCGCAGCAAAAGCAACGTTTTTACGATGTTGAAAACCTGACTTTGTCACATTCCTTTAACGAGGTGGAGCGTCATGATTTTGAAATCGAGGATTATGTGGATCAGCAGGTTTCGTCAACGGTTGATTATGCGCACACCTTTCAGCCCAAACCATTGGAGCCATTCAAGAACACGGCTTTCATGAAAAAGAGCGGGTATTGGAAGCTGTTGAGCGACTTCAATTTCAACTATCTGCCCAGTAACATCAACTTCAATACGAACATCCTCAGGCAGTACAACCGCCAGCAGTTCCGACAGGTGGAGGTTGAAGGAATCCCAATTGACCCTTTGTACCGCCGCAATTATCTATTCAATTACCAGTATGGGTTCAATTACAACCTGACCCGAAACCTGAAAATCAACTATACGGTATCAACCAGCAACATTGTCAGGAATTATTTGGATGAAGACGGTATCCCTGATCCGGGACTCAACATTTGGGATGAATATTTTGACGTGGGGACGGCGAACCAGCACAACCAGCAAATCGTGGTGAATTATGAGCTCCCGATAAACAAACTGCCCATTTTTAGTTTCATCAAGTCCAATTATACCTACACTGGCGATTTCAACTGGCAGCGCGCGTCGTTGGCCCTTGCAAGCATTGACGGCTACAATTTGGGGAACACCATCCAGAACGCGGCATCGCATAGGTTAAACACGGTTTTTAACATGGACGCGCTTTACAAATATGTGGGACTTGCCAAAAAACCCGCGGCTCCCGCCAGGCCGGCTGCCGCTCCAAGGCCCGGTGAAAGGGTGGTGAATCCGCAGGCGCCCGCGCAAAATTCCAATGTTTTCCTTGACGGGCTGCGCGGTGTGCTTACCAGTGTCAAGAATATCCAGGTCAATTACACCGACACGCAGGGTACGGTGCTTCCGGGTTATCTGCCGGGAATTGGCTTTTTGGGAACTACCAAACCAAGTTTGGGATTCGTGCTGGGTTCGCAGGAAGACGTTCGATACGAGGCCGCCCGCCGGGGATGGCTGACGCTCTATCCTGAATTCAACCAGAATTATACAAGGGTCGAGAACAAGTTGCTGAACTTTACCGCGAACATGGACCTGTTCCCTGATTTCAAGATCGATCTTACGGCTGACAGGGCTTACTCGGAAAATTTCTCGGAGCAGTATGACGTTGACCTCTCTGAACCGGAGCCGTATCAGTCCAACTCGCCGTATACTTTTGGGAATTTCTCAATTTCCACCATCATGCTAAAGAGCGCCTTTAAGGTGAGTGACGAGATGGGATCGGCAGCTTTTGACGAATTCCGCCGCAACCGCATCATCATTGCCGACAGGCTCGCCCGCCAATATTACGGAACCGATACGTTTCTCAGGGATGCCGAGGGGTATCCGCAAGGCTTTGGCAAAAACAATCAGGCGGTGCTGCTACCGGCTTTCCTGGCGGCTTACACCGGGCTGGTGAGCACTCCGCAGGGCGAATCGGCAAAGGACATTTCGCTTGGCGCCTTCCGCGACATCCCCATCCCTAACTGGACCATGAAATACAGTGGGCTGATGCGCTACAAGTTCTTTAAAGACAAGTTCCGCAGGTTCTCGCTTCAGCACGCATACAGGGCGTCGTATACCATAAATTCATTCCGCTCGAACTTTGATTATGACCTGAATCCCGGCGGTGTGGACGCAAGCGGAAACTTTTTGAACAAGACTATTATTTCCAACATAAACCTGGTGGAGCAGTTCAGTCCGTTGTTGAGGGTTGATATGGAGATGAAGAACTCGATCAAGATCCTGGCCGAGATGAAAAAGGACCGCGCGTTGTCAATGAGTTTTGACAACAATCTGCTCACCGAGGTAAAGGGAATTGAGTACATCGTTGGTTTAGGTTACAGGTTCAAAGACGTGATCATTTCGTCAAGGCTCGCCGACAACCCGACGGGGATCATCAAGAGCGACATCAACATCAAAGCCGACCTTTCCTATCGGAACAACCAGACCATTGTCCGGTACCTGGACTATGACAACAACCAGCTTGCGGGCGGACAGAACATCTGGTCGGCAAAAGTTACGGCCGATTACGCCTTTAGCAAGAACCTGACGGCGATTTTCTATTACGACCACTCATTTTCAAAGGCAGTGATTTCCACGTCGTTCCCAATGACCAATATCAGGACAGGATTCACGCTGCGTTATAACTTTGGGAATTAGTTCGAAAATTTTAAAATGAACCGCGTAAATTTTACATTTGCATAAAACTAACCAAATGAATATTCCATCTAATTTAAAATATACCAAAGACCACGAATGGATCAGCCTGGAAGGCGACATTGCCACTGTGGGAATTACTGATTTTGCCCAGAAAGAATTGGGTGACATAGTTTACGTTGAAGTTGAAACCCTTGACCAGACGCTGGAAAAAGAAGAGGTTTTTGGAACGGTTGAAGCGGTAAAGACCGTATCTGACCTTTTCCTGCCGCTTGCCGGGGAGATTGTTGAGTTCAACGAGGCTCTGGAGCAAAAGCCTGAGACCGTAAACAGCGATCCCTACGGCGATGGCTGGATGATCAGGATCAAGGTTTCAGACCCTTTGGATTTTGAAAACCTGCTGACCGCTGAC
The DNA here is from genome assembly GCA_023437485.1 of Bacteroidota bacterium. Taxonomy (GTDB): domain Bacteria; phylum Bacteroidota; class Bacteroidia; order Flavobacteriales; family Flavobacteriaceae; genus Flavobacterium. Next base: position 13,274 of record JAEZGB010000140.1, on the reverse strand, counting down.
CAATACAAAGATCTTATTGGTGCGTAATTACTGGCTGGGCGCCGCGATTGCGTGGATGATTTTCATCGCTTTCGTTTGCCTTGCCCGGTTTGATGAGTTGCCATCGGTAAGCCTTGAACTGGTCCCGACCGACAAGATTGTACACGGCGCGCTGCATTTTATGCTGACGTTTTTATTGGCAAGGTCACTGCGCAGGATGCCTCTTTTGGGCTCGTTTTGCATCTCGGTGGCATTTGGAATCGCGATTGAGGCGGCCCAGGCCATGTTTACCAGTTACAGGACTGCCGACATCGCCGATATCGCAGCGAATATTGCAGGATCAATCCTGGCACTCGTTATTTTGAAGTTGACACAAAAGAAGCCATTTTCATAGCCCGCATCACGCGGGTTTTTCTATTTTTGAAAAAATTCTCTTCATGGACATTCGCCAATATCTCGATTCCACCTATTTGAAGACGGCACAACAAGCCGGAATCACTGAAGACGCCAACCGCGAGGTGGCCCTAAGCCTGGTGCGGGAGGCCATCGACCAGCAGTTTAAACTCGCGATGATAAGGCCGGAATATGTGGCCGAGGCCAGAAAGGTGGTTGACGATGCTGGGTCAACACTGGCCATAGGAACCGTAATCGGTTTTCCCGAAGGTACCATGAACATTGAAGAAAAACTTGAACAGGCCCGCCAGGCAATTGATGATGGCGCCGATGAACTGGATTTTGTTTGCAATTACCGCGCATTCCTTGCCGGTGATGAAGATTTGGTCCGGCAGGAAATTTTTGAAGGGACCGAACTCGGGTTGCATCACCTCAAGGTGGTCAAATGGATTATTGAAGTGGCTGCCATGGACCTGGGCGAGGTTGCCCGCATTTCTTCGTTGATCAAATCAGTGGTCGTGTCGCATTTCGAGGGGCATTACAATGAGGTTTTTGTCAAATCGTCCACCGGGTTTTACAAAACCGATGACGGTGCGCCCAACGGCGCCACGGTTGAAACTGTGGTCACGATGCTGGAAAACGCCGCGCCTTTGCCGGTAAAAGCTGCCGGAGGGGTCCGCAATTTTGACGAAGCCGCGCAAATGATTGCACTTGGTGTCAAGCGCATTGGGACTTCGGCGGCCAAAATCATAGCCGACGGCGGCGCTTCTCAAAATATTTATTGAGATGAAGCACTTGATATTGTCACTGGTGTTCTCCATTGCGGCCCTCGCGCAGGAGGTGTCGCGTCCGCCCGTTTTTCCCGGGTGCGAGGATCTTCCGGCCAAAGAAGCCGAAACCTGTTTTTACAATAAGGTTCAGGAATTTATTTATGCCAACTACAAAGCAGATGGTCAGCAAGGCCAGGTAATCGTGCTTTTTGAGGTTGACCGCCAAGGGAAATTTAAGGTGATCTACATCGATTCGCCTACAACTGCCTCCGCCGATGAGGCCCGGCGCGTATTTGCGATGCTTCCGCAGATCCAGCCACCGCTTTACAACGGCAACCCCACCTATTCCAAGTATACGATCCGCATCGACCCTTTAAACACTGCAAACCTTGCCGGGAAAGCCGCTGATAACAGCGCTGCCGATTCGCTCAGCTTCAGGATTGCCTCGCGTGATGAGCGCACAGCGCGGGATTTCCGCGAACTCACTGAGTATGATTCGATAAAATCACTTCCGTTTGACAATCCCGGGCTTGCCGCCAACTTGAACATTCCATTTTCACATCAGGTTTATTCAAGGTTTGACGATGAGCTCAACCAATTGGGCAGCAACAACCATACGGCATCAAAACCGTATACTTATGCCGATGTTTCAGGCTATAAGGACATGGCCGGCGAGGCTGCCGCACTGGCAAAACCGGCTTCGGGCTGGTGGGGGCGCAAATTGTGGAACGAACATTTTGCCACCTTCAGGGCACCGGACTATTGGTTTACCCTTGACCCCATTCTTGACCTGCAATTGGGCAAGAATACGCCGGGGGATGTCAGATACACTTATGTCAATACCCGCGGGCTGAACTTTAGGGGGGGATTGGGCCGGATGGTTACCTTTTCAACGACTGTGTACGAAAGCCAGGGCAGGTTTGCCGATTACTTTAACCAGTACGCGATGTCTATTGCGCCTTCCGGTGGCGGGCCGGCGATCATCCCTGGAGTGGGAATTGCCAAGGAATTCAAGGAAGATTCTTTTGACTTCCCCATGGCCGAGGCCAGCCTTACCATTGCACCCGATAAATTTTTTAACCTACAGCTGGGTTACGGCAAAAATTTTATTGGCGACGGCTACAGGTCACTGCTGCAATCGGATGGTGCAAGCCCCTATCCATTTGTCAAACTCAACACCACGTTCTGGAAAATCCGCTACACCAACACCTATATGTGGCTCAAGGACGTCAGGCCCGAAGTAACCCAGGACCGCACCTATGAAACCAAGTACATGGCCAGCCATTACCTGAGTTGGAATGTATCGAAAAGGCTCAACCTCGGATTTTTTGAATCGGTGGTGTGGGCCAACACCAACGGCCGTGGTTTTGACGCAAACTTTATCAATCCCATTATTTTTTACCGGGCGGTTGAATTTTCGTCATCGGCACGGAGCGGAAACGCGCTGCTTGGGCTTACGGGCAAGTACAAGTGGAACAACCGCGTTAATTTTTACGGCCAGTTCCTCCTGGACGAATTCTCTCTCAACGACGTCAAGGCAGGAAACGCAAGCTGGAAAAATAAGTTCGGGTATCAACTGGGTGCCAAATACTATCACGCATTTGGCGTTCGCGATTTGATGCTTCAGGCAGAGTATAACCACGTCCGGCCATATGTTTACGCCCACAGCGACCCGCTCACCAATTACGCGCACAACAACCAAAGCCTCGGTCACCAATGGGGTGGAAACTTTCAGGAAGTCATCGGTGTTGCGCGCTACCATCGGGGACGCATCTTTGCCGATGCCAAAATTACTGCTGGGGTTCGCGGACTGGATTTTGACACAGATGAAAACCAACTCAATTACGGCGGAAATATTTTCAAGGATTATGAAGAGAACCGGCCCTTTGACACCGGTGTGAAAGTAGGCCAGGGGAACAAAACTTCAATTTTCATTGCCGATGTCCAGGCTGGTTACCTGGTAAATCCGGCCACCAACCTGAAGCTGTTTGCCGGTGCCATCTACCGAAATTTTGATCCGTCGCAACAAACCGCTGCCACGTTCAAAGATTCAACCACCTGGTTTTTTGTCGGGCTCCGGACTGATTTGTTTAATTGGTATTTTGACTATTGATGAAGGCGTTTGTCGATTCGGCGTGCGACATCAAATATGCCTCGTTCTACATCGAGGGATTGCAAAAAGTTCTTGGAAAGGCAAATGTATGTTTTAACTCCGCCAGGTTTGAGCAATTTCGGCACAACAACTTTTATCTGCCGCTGGTTATAGATACCGGAAACCGAGCCTACCGGGTTGTGATCGATTACGCCGATTGGCCCACGATCCGCCCGCTTCCGTATGAGTGGTGCGACCTTTACTGCAAGATCAACATTGCTTTTGACGATGCGCAAATGCCAAAACTGTTTTCAATCGGGCCGGGTTTTGGGATCCGGGTGTTCGGGCTGATTGATTCCGCGCGATATGCCGTGGCAAACCTGCTGCTGTCCGGCAATCGGATCGGCAACAAAAAGCGCTTTCTTTACGATTACTACGGCCAGTACAAAAGGCCATTGTCCCGGGATTATCGCCCCGAAACGCCCAGGTGCGGTTATGTTTTCTTTGCCTCGTCGCTTTGGAAAAATGATCTTGATACCAACCGGTTGCGCGCCAACTTTATCCGGGCCGCGCGGATTGTACGGGAAGTTGAATTCGAGGGAGGCTTTGCGCCGCGTGCGCTGGACGACATCCCCGGATTTGAAGAGTTTACGCTGGAAAAACGCGTTGAAACCGGCGAGTATATCGGCAAGACCAAAAATTCAATGGCGGTATTCAATACCCCTGCAGTGGCGCGATGCCACGGCTGGAAGCTTGGCGAGTTCATGGCGATGGGCAAGGCAATCATTTCAACACCGATTTCCCGTTTACTTCCCCAGGAACTCCAGGACCGGCAGCACCTTCTTATCACCGACGGGTCAGTTGAAGATATTGCCCAAAAGCTGGTGTTATTGCGTGACGATGAACACTTGCGGCAACGGCTCGAGCAGGCAGCGGCCGAGTATTATCAAACATTTCTTTCGCCCGAAGCGGTGATTGCGGGAATCATCGCACGTTTAAAGACCATTGATTGATGCGTTAAATTTTAGGTTCGGCTTCTTTTTGGCGCCGCGGCAAAAGTGCAAGTCAAAATTTGTATCGTATCTTTGCGCGGCCTTTAAAACGGTTTTGCAAGAATGAATCCCGCATTGGAAACCACTTCAAGAACTTTTACCCTCAGGTCAGCGTTTGTCGATTTTAAGGAAATCACAAAAGCCGGGCTTACCATCAGCGTATTGTTTTCATCCATTGCAGGTTACCTGCTCGGATTTAGCGACAGCCATCCCTTTAGTTGGAATGTGCTGGTAATGCTCATGATTGGCGGTTACTGTATGGTAGGCGCGTCAAACGCCTTTAATCAGGTTATTGAAAAGGAACTTGACGCCCGGATGGACCGCACGCGCAACCGGCCTGTGCCCGCCGGCAGGATTTCGGTTCCTGCAGCGCTGTGGATCGCGTCGCTTTTGACCTTGGTTGGACTGGTTTTGCTTTACATGATCAATGAAAAGGCAGCCATGTTTGGCGCCATTTCAATTTTTCTCTACACGATGGTGTACACTCCGCTAAAGACCATTACTCCTTTGGCGGTTTTTGTGGGTGCTTTTCCCGGAGCGATTCCGTTCATGCTGGGCTGGGTTGCCGCTACCGGCGAGTTTGGCATTGAGGCCGGCACTTTGTTTTTGATCCAATTTTTTTGGCAGTTCCCGCACTTCTGGGCCATCGGATGGTTCCTTTATGAAGATTATGAAAAGGCCGGATTTTTCATGCTGCCCACCGGAAAGCGCGATACCAAAACCGCGCTCCAGGTTATTCTGTACACAGTATGGCTTATCATTGCCTCATTGCTTCCCGCAGCGGGTTACACGGGGCAATTTTTCCTGTCAACCGTTGCCGCGATTTTGGTCCTGGCGTTAGGGCTTTGGATGTTGCGGTATGCCGTTCGGCTTTATCAACTTCGGACCGCAAAGGCTGCCAAAGCCCTTATGCTGGCCAGCGTAACCTATATTACTGCATTGCAACTGATTTATATAATCGATAAATTCCTGAGATAATGGAAATGACTACCATGACACCTGAGGAGCACAAATCGCGCTCCGACCGTTCTTACAAACTCATGCTTGGCTTCGCGATGGTAAGCATGACCATGATGTTCGCGGGCCTTACCAGCGCTTTTGTTGTAAGTAAATCCCGCGCGGATTGGTTGAAAGATTTTGAGATGCCCTCGGCGTTTTTTTATTCGACGATAGTGATTTTGCTGTGCAGCGTTACTTTTCACCTTGCCAAGATCGCCATCAAAAAGGATGATCGCGCCTCGGTCACGCGCTGGCTATGGATTACGCTCGGTCTTGGGATTTTGTTTGTTTACCTTCAATTTCGAGGTTTTGGGCAAATCGTTGATATGGGCCTGTACTTTACCGGCAGTGAGAGTTCAATTACCACTACCTTCCTTTATGTGGTGACACTAACGCACCTCGCCCACCTTGCGGGTGGTATTATTTCGCTTTTGGTGATAATTTGGAATCATTTTAAACAAAAATACTCATCTTCACAAACTCTTGGAATTGAACTGGGTGCGATGTACTGGCACTTTCTGGACTTTTTGTGGATTTACCTCTTTTTGTTTTTATATTTCTTCAAATAATAAAAAACCTTAAATTTGGACACTTTTTTAACGTATACTTTTATATGGAAGCGACTACTACTGTAAATAACGGGGAAAAGGTCTGGGGCGGCGGAAACGAGCCCATGGGCGCAAGTTACGGCAAGCTGATGATGTGGTTTTTCATCGTGTCGGATGCCTTGACATTCTCCGGTTTCCTTGCCGCATACGGGTTTTCGAGGTTCAAGTTCATCGAAACCTGGCCTTTGCCAGATGAAGTGTTCACGCACTTTCCGTTCATGCATGGCGTTGACGCTCCAATGTATTACGTTGCCTTGATGACCTTTATCCTGATCTTCTCGTCGGTTACGATGGTACTGGCGGTTGACGCCGGCCACCAGATGAAACAGCGCAAGGTTGCATTTTACATGCTATTGACCATTATTGGCGGGCTTGTGTTTGTTGGATCGCAGGCATGGGAATGGAAAAATTTTATCAAAGGGGAGTACGGTGCGATTGAAACCAAAGGGGGTAGCCTGTTGCAGTTTGTGGACAACACGGGCAAAAGGGTAAAATTGTCAGATTTCGTGGTTCAGCTTCCGGAAACGCGCGAACGACTTGAGCGCTCAAAAGGAACCTGGTTCATGGCCGAATCTTCGCTTCCAACCTACTCGGTTGCCGAGGTTCAGGCCGCTTTTTCCGCTAACCCCAATATTTTGATCAGGACGGAAAAAATTTACATGGATACTGAGGCCGAGCGCGCCGACAAAAGGTTGCAGCCGGGTGTCAATGCCAAAAAGCAAAAGGAAATCCTGAATCGCGCCGAATCGCAAAAAATGCTGGACAATGCCCTCTACGTAGTTGAGGGAGCCAATCTTATCCGCAATGAGTATGGGAATAAGCTTTTTGCCGATTTCTTCTTCTTCATTACAGGATTCCACGGGTTTCACGTATTCTCCGGTGTGGTAATCAATATTATCATTTTCTTCAACATCCTGCTCGGAACTTATCAAAAGAGAGGCTCGTATGAGATGGTTGAAAAAGTTGGTCTATATTGGCACTTTGTAGATCTTGTATGGGTTTTTGTATTCACCTTCTTTTACCTGGTATAATTTAATCGAATTATCAAAATGGCACACGCTCACGTTTCAAATACAAAAAGAATCTGGTTTGTTTTCGGACTGCTTTCAGTGGTAACCATTGTAGAGGTTATCCTGGGAATCCTCAAACCTGAGGTTCTGTACATGACCAACCTGCTGAGCATGAACCTGCTCAATTGGATCTTCATCATCCTTACCATTGCCAAAGCGTATTACATTGTCTGGGCATTTATGCACCTGGAGGGTGAACGCGCCAGCCTTCGCTGGTCAGTGGTGTCTTCGGTAGTATTCCTGGTGCTGTATCTAATTTTTATATTGTTGGTGGAAGCCGATTACGTTTACGAGGTTTTCCGGACCGGAACCATCAAATGGAACTTTTAATAAAGTTATAAAGAGCTTAAAAGACGGTTTATTAGCCGTCTTTTTTTATTTTTGCACCGCAAGATTCCCGGAGATGAAAAAGAATGTCGTTCTCATTGTTTTGTTTGTCCTTCCAATAGTGGCGTACCTGTTTTTTGCTTCAGGGGTCAACACTTTCGCCACCTTGCCGGTGGTGACGCCCAACCTTCCCGAGATCTCGGCAAAAGACCTGAACGGCAATGCGGTCACCTTAGATGGCCAGATCACCATTCTGGGTTTCGGAGGACATGAACTGCACACCAACCGGGGGAACATTTTTAACCTGAATATGAAAGTGTACCAGCGTTACCACGAGTTCAAGGATCTTCAGTTCGTGATTTTGTGCCCTGACGGCACGCAGGACGATGCCCGCTACATTCTTACCCAACTTGACGCCTTCACCAATACCTCAAAGTGGAAATTTGCTTTCGCTGACGATGCGTCCATCGCTCGGACCTATAAGAGCCTGAACATTCGTGAGCCACTGAGCCCCACATTAGGGACCGCAAATGTCTTTATCGTGGACAAGCAGCGCAACCTTCGCGGCCGAAAGGGCGATGAGAAATTTGAAGCGGGTTATTCCACTTTTCATCCTTCGGAACTGAGCAATGAGATGCTTGATGATTTCAAGATCCTTCTTTTTGAATATCGGGCAGCATTAAAAAAGAACAATAACGCCTCGAAACAGTTGGGAAAATGAAAAAGACCTATATTGGCATCGCGTTCATCGTACTTGTTTTTGGTATTTGGGCCGTGCCCACGATTGTTGAGCGGGTAAAAACTTCGGACATTGTACGCGGCGAGCGGCTGGACCATGTTGGCGGCGGTGAGACATCCGGCAAACTGGACCGGATCGGCCCGGCGCCCAAATATTCGCTTGTGGACCAACACGGCAGACCGTTTTCCAGCGATGCATTGAAAGGCAAGGTTCATGTGCTGGAATTCTTTTTTTCAACCTGTCCCACCATTTGCCCAATCATGAACCAAAACCTCAAATTGGTTGAGCAAAAGTTTTTTGGCAATCCGGATTTCGCGATCGTTTCCATCACGATCAATCCTGAACACGATACCCCTCAGGTTTTAAAAGAGCACGCTGAGGCCATTGGAGTCAAGTCTTCTCAATGGCATTTCCTTTCCGGCGAAAAGGATTATATCTACAAACTTTCAAATACCGGATTCAATATATACGCCGGCCAGAACGCCAACGCCAGCGGCGGTTTTGAACATTCGGGATTGTTTGCGCTGATTGACCGCGACGGGTACATCCGTTGCCGCAAAGACGATTTTGGAAACCCCATTCTGTATTACGACGGAACCGAGGCCGCAGGGGTCGAAGCCATCATGCAGGATATTAAAATTCTTTTGGATGAACAGCGTTGATAGCCCTGACCAGTCGCGTTACAACAAGTGGATCTGGGTCATTTCCATTCTGATCCCAATTGTAGTTGCCGCACTGTTTTCAATAAAACTGAAGGATTTTGGGATTCAGGTTGAGCCACTCGGGTTCCTGCCGCCAATTTACGCCGGAATCAATGCCCTGACCGCGGTAATACTGGTGTGGGCAGTGATTTCAATTAAAAAAGGGAATCGCATCCTGCACGAACGCCTCATGACCTTGGCACTATCGCTTTCAGTTTTGTTTTTGGTGATGTACGTGGCCTACCACATGACTGCCGATTCGACAAAGTTTGGCGGTGATGGCGCTATCCGGTATGTGTATTTCTTTATTCTCCTTACCCATATCCTGCTGTCAATTGCCATCGTTCCACTGGTGTTGATAACCTACGTACGCGCGCTTTCGCAACGTTTTGACCGCCATCGTAAAATTGCCAGGATCACTTTTCCGCTATGGCTGTACGTGGCCGTTAGCGGTGTAATTGTTTACCTGATGATTTCCCCTTACTATGCGCACTAATTTCCTGTTAATAGCACTGTTTCTTTATTCGGGCGTACTGCAGGCGCAGTGTTCCATGTGCCGCGCGGCGCTTCAGAGCGAGGGCGATACGATCAAGGCCGAAGCGGTGAATGACGGCATCGTCTACCTGATGGCCATCCCGTATATCCTGGTTGCCGGGATCATGTACTACGTATGGCATACGCGCAAGGCGGCCAAAACCTGATTATTTAAGCCCGTCCACGGAGATTGAAAGATCGCCCTTGATGGTCAGGAAGGCCAATATCGCCTTGTTGGTCAATTGGATTTTGGAAAAGTTCACTTCCTTTAGTTTTCCGTTCACAAACACGCCCGGAACGGGTGAATAGTTTTTCATGTACCGTTCCATATCATTCTTGCCCTCCTCAAGGTTTGGTTTAATCGAGTAACGGCATGCTTCGCTGATTTTTCTCAGGATCAATCCCTCGGCCAGCCAATTAGCAGTCTTGAGCAGGGTGTTGCGGGTTTCCAGAGCATAGTCAAGCTGATCAAAAAAAATCTCCTGGGTTTGCGCGTTATACTGTGGGAAGCCAGAAAGATACACCGTGCCGTTGACGCTTCCCAACAGGTCCAGCGCAATTACCATTTTACCTGATTTATGCCAAAGCGCAACGTTTTGAACAATAACTTTTCGCTTGCCCGATCCAAATTCCTGCCCCTTAAAATTATTGGTGATGATGCGGGATGCATCGGCGTAGGTGGAGACAGCGACGACATTGGCAGTGAGCTGCTCGGGCATTTCGGCCACCGGCTTCAAGATAATTTTGTCACGGTCAAACCTGCTTGTCGGCTTGCTTCCCACAACCGTCTCGACAGTGCCCTTAAGCCCCATGTCAAGGTTTACCACGCCATTTTTGAGCCGTGCCTGGGTGGTGTATAATTCAGCGGGCACAATGCGGAGCCAGCTTTGGTACGCTTCGCTCATTTGCCGGGGTTGCGAAAGGATATCCAGCGCGTCAAGTACATTGGGCTTAAAATCCATTGATTTGGAGATGGACTGATCAAGGGAAGTTTCAATCTTTGATTTGAAGATGCGCACTGCCGAATTGATCAGGTAAGTAATCGGCACCTGCTTTCCCATGATGTTTGTGGTTGGGCTTTGATTCCAATCCAGTGATTCCAGTGTGGTGTTGGTGGTGAGTTTCCAATTGGTAAGGCCCACTTTGCTCACCAGGGTCACTTTTCCATCAAAGTTGAATTCCCGGATATCATAAAGGGCAACACCCAGTTTATCAGTACCTACCCGATACCTGACGTTCGCCTTGAGCGGAAGTACAGTGCGGATTTTCCCGCCGGCATCGGTCAGGGTGATCGGAGCCTGTTTAAAGACCTGCATCTGGATATCGTCGTCCGAAAGGTCTTTGTCTTCATAAATAAGGCCGGTCATGACCTTGTTGATCTGGGTTTCGATATCGCGTAATTTTATACTGACCGGCATCCCTATATAAGGTGTGGCGCTTTCATAAACTAACGGCGAAGCATTGTCCGGCTCCGGTTTCAGTGCAGAGATTTTGGAAGTGGTTGAACAGGCGGTGAGCATCAGAACGCAGGACAAGATAATAATGTGCTTTTGCAGGGGTTGCATTGTGCTTGATTTTGAGGACAAAGGTACTAAATGGCAGCGCTTTGAAATTTGTGAAAATATGCGGTTTAACTATAAACACTGCTTAAGGATGCGGACTAATTTAAACCTCAAAGGTTTTCAAAACCTTTGAGGTTTCCTGAGCCATCCCGCGGGCAAAAAGAACGCGGCAGGTTTGCTAACGGTCCGCCGGATTCAATATTCAAAAAAAATGTAACAATCTGCCTGTAAAAAAGTCTAATGCCCGATAACGGAAAATCCGTTGCCTGGGCCGTCCCGCCACAATTCATCGCCACCCGATTCCGCCTATGATCCAAATCAACGAATTGCACAAATCCTACAAAACCGGAACTTCGTCGCTGCACGTGCTCAAAGGCATCAACTTTTCGGTTGCCGAGGGCGAACTTGTTGCCATTATGGGGTCTTCGGGTTCGGGAAAATCAACTCTGCTGAATATTCTCGGGATTCTGGACGAGGCCGATGCGGGGACGTACACCCTTGACAATGTTCCCATCAGGAATCTCAGCGAAACGGTCGCATCACGCTATCGCAATAAATTCCTTGGCTTCGTATTCCAATCCTTTAACCTGATCAGCTACAAAAGCGCAGTGGAAAATGTTGCCATGCCTCTTGATTACCAGGGAATAGGCCGGCGCGAACGAACTGAGATCGCGATGGATTACCTGAACAAGGTCGGGATTGCCAGTCACGCCCACCATTTGCCAAATGAACTTTCGGGAGGGCAAAAACAACGTGTCGCAATCGCCAGGGCATTGGCTTCAAAACCAAAAGTGCTGCTTGCCGATGAACCCACCGGCGCGCTTGATACCAAGACTTCCTATGAGGTCATGGAACTCATCCAGAATATCAATGATGAAGGCAAAACCATCCTCATTGTCACTCATGAGCCGGATATCGCCGCGATGTGCAAACGCAACGTCGTACTCAAAGATGGCCTGATTATCGACGACAAAACCATTGTTCAGCAACGTGCCCTGAGTTATGTTTAGCATAGAAAGATGGCAGGAAATATTTGAAGCAATGTCCAAAAACAAGCTTCGGACGGTTCTAACCGGGATTTCGGTAGCCTCGGGAATATTTATCCTGGTCATTCTGCTGGGTGTTGGGCGCGGGCTTCAAAATGGGATCGAGAAGCAGTTTGAACGCGACGCAGCAGGCATCATCGAGGTCTGGAGCGGAGTTACCACCAAGGAATACAAGGGTCTGAATCCGGGGCGGCGGGTACAGTTTCACAACAGCGACTACGAAATGTCGGCACAGAAATTCGCGCCTGCGATTGAGAGAAAAGCCGCCACATACAATTTTTGGAACGGAAGCGTGAGCTACGGCAAGGAAACCGGCAGTTACCAATTCCGCGGCGTATACCCTGATTACCAATATATTGAAAATGCCACCATCATCTCCGGGAGATACGTCAATCAGAATGACCTCGACAAATTTGAAAAAGTCGCGGTGATTGGCCGCAAAATCAGGAATGATTTGTTTCAGGGCGAGGATCCCATTGGCCAACAAATCACGCTCAATACAATCCCGTTTAAGGTGGTGGGAGTGTTTACCGATCCGGCCGGGGAACGCGAGGAAAGCCGGATTTACATACCAATTTCCACCACGCAAAAAGTCTTTGGGGTCGGCGACAGGATTTCCAACCTGTTTTACACCATGCCAAAAACCGATAACTATGACCAGGCGCTGGCGCATGCCGTGCAATTTACTGATGGCCTCAAGCAATTTTTGCGCAGCAAGAATATGGTTGCGCCCGATGACGAAGGGGGCATCGGGATGTTCAACTCTGTTGAGGAAACCAAAAAATTTTATGACCTGAATCTCTACATCCGATTGTTTTTTTGGTGGGTGGGAATCTGCACCATCATTGCCGGGGTTGTGGGCGTGAGCAATATCATGCTGATCGTGGTCAAGGAACGGACCCGCGAGATTGGGATCAGAAAGGCCCTTGGCGCTTCACCTGCGTCAATCATCGGGATGATTCTGCACGAAGCGATTTTTATAACAACTTTTGCCGGGTTTATCGGGTTGTTGATGAGCCTTTTGCTGCTTGAACTGGTGGGCCCGCAAATCAAGAGCGAATATTTTGTGAACCCCCAGGTTGATTTTTCAATCGCAATTACCACGCTGATATTGCTCATAATCGCAGGTGCCGCCGCGGGCTTTTTCCCGGCCTGGCGCGCCGCCAGTATCCGGCCAATCGAAGCACTAAGAGACGAATAGCATGTTTGACAAGGACAGATGGAATGAAATTCTCGAGGCACTGACGGCCAATACTTTCCGTACGGTACTTACCGCGTTTGGCGTTTTTTGGGGTATTTTTATCCTGGTGATCCTTTTGGCTGCCGGCCGCGGATTGGAGAACGGGGTCAAACAGGGATTTTCAGGAATTGCGACCAACACCATGTTCATGTGGACCCAGCC
>JAEZGB010000049.1 GCA_023437485.1 Bacteroidota bacterium | reverse complement strand
GAAGTCAGGGTTGTGCCTTCGCGCGAATACTGGCTGTTTTGGCGCCATCCGTCCAGCGAAAGATTATGGTAATGTACGCCGGTTTCCCTAAAGGATGCCGATGCCGCGTTTTTCAAAAGCCCGAACGAGCCATGCGTCGATGTGATTTGGGCTTCCGGATTTTTGGGCGCGATTGCTGGCGAAATCAAAATAGCTCCGCCCAGTCCCGCTCCATAAACCGAGGCCCGAGGCCCGCGTACAAATTCGATTTTGCCAAGGCTTTCCAGGTCCAAATCTTCAATTGTGGTTTCGCCATCTCCCGAAGTAAGGGGGATAGGGCCATAAAATGCCCTGATCCGATTGGTCCCAAAAGGCGTCCGTGCACCGATGCCGCGTATCGAGATTCGGTTTGTGTTGATCGCGCCCGATTGCATGACTAATCCGGGCACCGAATTTACGGCGTTTGAAATATCGGCAGTCCCGAATCGGGTAAGTTCGGCGGGGGTAAGCACCGTTATTGATGACGGGGTACGACCAACACTGTCAGCCAGGCGGGTAGCGCTGATGACCACCTCCTGCAATTGCGTCCCGGTTTGAGGGTTTTGCGCCAGTGCCGAAAGTAAAGCGAGGTTTGAAAGGATCAGGAAGAGTTTGGCCATTTCCCAATATACAAAATTCGCCGGATGGAATTCACGTGATTTTTATATGGGGCTTTCAAACCCCGTGGGAATATTCTATCTTTAATGTGCCCCGGTACCCAAATTCAGTATATTTGCAAATTATATCGAGACAAATGGCGATACAGCTCCACGACAAGACTTTTGTTCCGTTCATATCTGCATCTGAAATAGATTTTGCCCTTGCTGAAATGGCCCGCCATATTTCAGATGACTTTGCCGATGAAGTTCCCGTATTCATTGGCGTTCTCAACGGCGCGTTTATGGCCGTGTCTGATTTCATGAAACATTACAATGCCCCATGTGAGGTGAGTTTTATTAAACTGGCCTCCTACCAAGGCCTGGAAACTACTCACGAGGTACAGGAACTAATAGGGCTCAACCAGGACCTGGAAGGCCGGTCGGTGGTGGTTTTTGAAGACATCGTAGATACCGGAAACACGGTTGAGGTGCTCAAATCACTTTTTAAGCAGCGCAACGTAAAGCGCTTTAAGATTGCCACGCTTTTCTTTAAACCCGAAGCGTATAAAAAAGACATCAAAATTGACTATATCGGCATCAGGATCCCGAACAAATTCATTGTGGGATATGGGCTGGATTATGACGGGCTGGGCCGAAACCTGCCTGAAGTTTACCAATTGCAATAACTTTAATCCCAAATGATCAATATCGTTTTATTCGGAAAGCCCGGCGCGGGCAAGGGCACGCAGGCTGAATTCCTGAAGGAGAAGTACAACCTCACGCATATTTCCACCGGCGACGTATTCAGGTTCAATCTGAAAAACGACACCGAACTGGGCCGCCAGGCGCGTGCTTTCATGGACAATGGGGCACTGGTTCCCGATTCGCTTACGATCAGTATGCTCAGGGCCGAGGTTGAAAAATCACCGGATACGCACGGTTTCCTTTTTGACGGGTTCCCACGCACCATAGCGCAGGCAAAAGCCCTGGACGATTTCCTTGCCACCAAAGGTTGGGAAGTAACGGCCACCATCGCCCTTGAAGCCGATGACAATATTTTGGTGCAACGCCTTCTTGAGCGCGGAAAGACAAGCGGGCGCCCCGATGACCAGGACGAAGACAAGATTCGGGTCAGGTATCAGGAATACAATGAAAAAACAGCTCCCCTGATTGATTATTACAATAAACAGAACAAATATTACCCGGTGGACGGGATTGGCTCAATACCTGAAATTACCGGGCGCTTAAGCCAGGTGATAGAGGGGCTGGCCGTTTAAATATGGAAATAGCGTTAATATTTTTCCTGATACTCCTTAACGGCGTGTTTTCAATGTCAGAGATCGCATTGATCTCCGCACGGAAAAATCGGCTGGAAACCGCGGCTAAAAAAGGAAATCCAAGCGCACGGGCCGCGTTGGAACTGGCCAATTCGCCAAATAAGTTCTTATCGACGGTTCAGATCGGAATTACGCTCATCGGAATATTGACGGGTATTTTTTCGGGCGACAGGATCAAGGGCGACGTCAAAATTTACCTTGAGCAATTCGAGGCGATAAAACCGTATGCCGAATCAATTTCAGTGACGATCGTGGTGGTTACCCTGACGTTTTTCTCGTTGGTGCTTGGCGAATTGCTTCCCAAACGCATCGGATTGAATTATCCTGAACGTATCGCAAAACTGGTGGCGCTTCCCATGCAGGCGGTGTCAGTGATCACGGCACCCTTTATTTGGTTGCTGACGCATTCGACCGAATTCCTGCTAAAATTATTGATGATCAAACCTTCGGCCGATGGCAAAATTACCGAGGAAGAAATCAAGGCCATCATCAAGGAAGGAACCGAGGGCGGCGAAGTCCAGGAAATCGAGCAGGATATCGTGGAGCGCGTTTTCCATATTGGCGATAGGAAAGTCAATTCACTTATGACGCACCGCAAATCGGTAGTTTTCCTGCCGGTAAATGCCGACAAGGCAAAGGTGCGCGAACTCATTGTGAAGGAGCTGCATTCGGTGTATCCGGTGTATGGCGAAAATTACGATGATATCGTGGGTGTGGTAAACCTCAAGAGCATCTTCTCGAATTTTGAAAACGAGAATTTCAACCTTTCCGAGATCATGACCGAAGCGCCTTTTATCATGGAGCAAACCACCGCATACAAGGCTTTGGAGAATTTCAAGACCAGCGGGATCCACTATGCGTTTGTTTCAGACGAATACGGTGATTTTCAGGGGATTATCACGCTGAATGACATCCTTGAAGCGCTGGTGGGTGATGCGTCTGAATTCTACAAGGAAGACTTCCAGTTGATTGCCCGCGAAGACGGCAGCTGGATCGTGGACGGGCATTATTCGCTTCACGACTTTTTAACCTATTTTGAACTCGATGAGCTCATCAACGATTATGACGTGACCACCGTGAGCGGCCTTATCATGACCGAACTTTCCTTTATTCCCAAAGAAGGGCAAAAACTCACCTGGAACCGTTTTGAGCTAGAGGTTTTGGACATGGACGGGGTCAAGATTGACAAGGTTTTGGTCAAGTCGCTTGATGTGGATAATGACGATGATTAATGATAAGGTCGTTCTGGAAAGTTTTTAAGTTGAAGTGTTTGCGAGTTTGTGATGCAGATTATACGACTGACAACTGACAACTGACGACCGACGACTGACAACTGACAATTAACAATGACTGAAGGCAACTTTGTAGACTACGTAAAAATATATGTCGCTTCCGGCAAGGGAGGGCGCGGATCCACGCACCTGCACAGGGAGAAATTCATTGAGAAGGGCGGACCCGATGGCGGCGACGGTGGGCGCGGTGGCCACGTATATCTTGTTGGAAACAAAGAACTTTGGACGCTTTTCCATTTGAAGTTTGCGCGGCATGTCAAGGCGGGCCACGGAGGCGACGGCGGAAGCGACCGCTCAACAGGTGCCGACGGTGATGACAAATTCATTGAAGTCCCGCTTGGCACGGTGGTACGGGATAAGGATACCAATGAGGTCCTGTTTGAAATTACCGAACACGGCGAAAAAAAGATTGTGGCCAAGGGCGGAAAGGGCGGTTTGGGCAACTGGCATTTTAGAAGTTCGACCAACCAGACACCGCGATATGCGCAACCCGGATTGCCGCCTGAGGAGAAAGACATCGTTTTGGAGCTTAAGGTTTTGGCCGATGTTGGCCTGGTAGGTTTTCCCAACGCCGGCAAGTCCACATTGCTGTCAGTGCTTACCTCGGCAAAGCCCAAGATTGCCGATTATCCGTTTACAACGCTAAAGCCCAATCTGGGAATTGTAAATTACCGTGACTATCGCTCATTCGTGATTGCAGACATTCCCGGAATTATCGAGGGCGCCGCCGAAGGCAAGGGCCTTGGGCACTACTTTTTGCGGCATATTGAACGCAACTCGACGCTGCTGTTTTTGGTTCCTGCAGACGCGCAGGACATCGCCGCCGAATATAAGGTCCTGCTCAACGAACTCGAGAAGTACAATCCCGAGATGCTGGACAAGCAACGGCTCCTGGTAGTGTCAAAATCTGATATGCTGGATGAAGAACTCCGCGCCGAGATGAAGGCTGACCTGGAGCAAAAACTCCCGGGCGTGCCTTTTATGTTCATCTCATCGGTGGCGCAGCAGGGTTTGGTGGAGTTGAAGGACAAGCTCTGGCAAATGCTTAACTAGTTGTCAGTTGTCCCCTGATCCTTAGGTGAGCGGTCACAAGTTTTCACATCATTTATCCTGACCAGTTCTGAGCTGCGCACAACCCATAACCCATAACTACAGAGCGGGTATCCTCAACACCTGTCCCGGATAGATTTCGTCCGGATCCTTGAGCATGGGTTTGTTGGCCTCAAAGATGACTCCGTATTTGGTTTCGTCGCCGTAGTATTTCTTGGCGATTTTTGAAAGCCAGTCGCCAGCAACCACCGTATGATACTGTGACTCGGCTGCGGGCGTGGTTACTCTCATGCGGTTATCGACGGTGTCGACGCCTTCAACGTTGCCAACGGCCAGTGCAATTTTCTCGGCGTCAGATTGTTGCGCGACTTCGCCTTCCAGGATCACGTCATCACCGGTTAAAGAGATCTTGATGTTTTGGTACGGAAGCCCCAGTTGTTTGACATAAGCCAAAAGCGCCGAGGCCTTTAGGGTTGGTTTCTCATCGGGGGTGGCATCATTTTCCTTGTTGCTAAAAATCTTTTTGCCTGCGTTTTTGATAAATGAAAATAGTCCCATGTTCAATGATTTTAATTGAACTTAAAGGTAGGTTAACCCGCTGTAATTCACTTACATTTTTATAATGTGCCCCCGATTGAGTTGCGCATAATTATATAAGCACGAAACGCGACAGGGATAGCAGCGGCATTGCGCCCCGCGGCGCAATACAGCGGATAGCCCGGCTGTTCGCCCTAATTTTTGAGGTTGGAAATGAAAGGAATCGTGGGATTTGGCTTAACTTAGCCGCCGCCGCAGTCTATTTTTCTTGGCCATGTAACAATGGCGGTGATCCTTCGACTTGTAGCGGGTATTGCTAACTTTTAATTTTTAGAAATGAAGAAACTGATTTTGTTTGTGACCATGTGCCTCGCGGCGTTCCCCGTGAAAGCTGATGAAGGGATGTGGTTCCTGATGTTTATTGAGCGCCTCAACCACCGCGACATGCAAAAAATGGGGCTTCAGCTAACCGCTGAAGAAATTTACAGCATCAACAACCACAGCCTTAAGGATGCGATTGTCCAGTTTAACGGCGGCTGTACGGCCGAAATGGTTTCCAAGGAGGGGCTAGTGCTCACCAACCACCACTGTGGTTATGACGCGATTGCCGAACTTTCAACTCCTGAGAAAAACCTGCTTAAAAACGGGTTCTGGGCCGCAAACCGAAAAGAAGAAATCAAGCCGGCCAGCCTTTACGTGCGCTTTTTTGTGCGTATGGACGATGTGACCAAACGCATCTTGGGCAAGGTGAACAACAAAATGACCGAGGCTGAACGCGAGAAGGCCATCAACCAGGAAATTGCCGCAATTGAAAAGGAGAACAATGAAGGCGGGAAATATACCGTATCAGTGCGCCCGTTTTTCCAGGGGAATGAGTACTATTATTTTGTTTATCAGGATTACAAAGATGTTCGTTTGGTAGGGACTCCACCGGAAAGCATCGGGAAGTTTGGCGGAGACACTGACAACTGGGAGTGGCCGCGACACACAGGTGACTTTGCAATGTTCCGCGTCTATGCCGACGAGAATGGCAACCCTGCCGAGTATTCGGAAAAGAACGTGCCGCTAAAGCCAAAGCACCACCTTCCCGTGAGCATTGCGGGCGCCAAGGAAAATGACTTCGCCATGATTTTGGGTTATCCCGGGCGCACCAACCGATGGATGCCTGCCGGCGGGATTGAGCAAAATGTCAAGTTTGCTTATCCGGCGTGGGTTGAAGGCGCCAAAGTAGGGATGGACAATATGAAGAAGCACATGGATAAAAGCGAAGAGGTGAGCCTGATGTACGCTTCAAAATATGCTTCGACCGCAAACTATTGGAAGAACCGTCAGGGTATGATTGACGCGCTTACCAAATTTGGTACGGCAAAGTCAAAAGCCGCGCAGGAAGCCAAATTTGAGAAGTGGGCCAACAAACCGGCCAACAAGGCAAAATATGGCAACGCGATTAAGGACATCAACGCTTATTATGCGATGACCAATGAAAAGGCCCGCCACGATAATTATCTTCAGCAGCTTTTCCGCACATCGTCCTTTGGAACCGCTGGCCGCACCATTGGCCGCATGCTCGAGAATTACGCGAAGGCCGATGCAGCTAAGCGCAAGGAAATGGCTCCGCAGATTTCGCAGATGGCCGATAACATGTTCAAGGAAATTTATGTTCCAGCCGAAAAGGATATCCTTGGCGCTCAACTTGGCCTGTATGCAACCAAATCAAAAGGGTATGCAATTGCGCCGATGGTTGAAAAGATTGGCAAGGAGAACAACAATGATTTTACCAACTATGCAGCGGCCATCATTGACCTGAGCATACTTACAAATAAGGACAGGATCAAGGCATTTCTCGATGCTCCAAGTGAGGCGATGCTGCAAAATGACCCGCTTTTCATGTTGTCCAATGATTTGATTACGCATTATAATGCCAAATCAGATGCTTTGGCTAAGGCACAGAATGACTTTGGCGCCGGCTTCCGCGTTTTGGTTGAAGGACTTCGCGAATCAAAGATTGCCTCCATTCAGTATCCGGACGCAAACTCCACCTTGCGACTAACCTATGGAAAAGTGCGTGCACTTCCGGCCGACAAGCGCAACGACGCGAAAATTAATAATTACACAACGATGGATGGGATGGTGAAGAAATACAAAAAGGGCGATGCCGAATTTGACCTTCCCGTGAAACTCATCGATATGAACAAAAAGCGCGAGTATGGCCGCTATGCTGACAAGGACGGTTCGCTGCACGTGAACTTCCTAACAGACAATGACATTACGGGCGGTAACTCCGGATCTCCGGTGCTTAACGGCAAAGGCGAACTTATTGGAATCGCTTTTGACGGTAATATTGAGGCGATGGCCGGCGATGTTATTTTTGACAAGAACCTGCAACGCACCATCAATGTTGATATCCGTTATGTGCTTTGGACCATCGAAAATTTCTCAGGTGCCAAACACATTATTGATGAGATGACCATCGTCAAATAAGTGCTACAGACTAAAAAAATGATCCGCCCCTTGGGGCGGATTTTTTTTGCTGATGACGAAGGTTTGCAGATTTTGAATATCCGCCATCCGGGTAAGACGGATTGCATGCTTTTAAAGATTCCTTGCAATATACATCCAGGGTTACCGACTGATGACTGATAACTGACAACTGATAACTGACGACCTTGAATTCAGGTCTGAGTCATCCGGTACAACGGAAACAACTGACAACTGACAGCTGAAAGCTGACAGCTTAATTTTAGCTTTTTATGGTTTTCCCGCATCATCATAATTGGCGGGATTGCGACCTTGCAGGGAGGAGGGTGGGGGCCGCATGGAAAATTGAAAATCGATAATTGGGCTATAAGACTGAAAAGGTTGTAATATTCGTTACCGACCCGCATCAGGAG
>JAEZGB010000035.1 GCA_023437485.1 Bacteroidota bacterium | reverse complement strand
CTTTATGACCGCGACAAGCGCGTTCAATGGGACGGGCCCCTGGTGGTAATGGTGAACAGTTTTTCGGCTTCGGCGTCTGAGATTCTAGCCGCGGCCATTCAGGATTACAACCGCGGAATCGTGGTGGGAAGCCGCCAAACTTACGGCAAAGGCACGGTGCAAAATGTGATTGACCTGAATCAATTTATCAGGAACAGCGATCTTGGCGACCTCGGTGCGCTAAAGACCACTACGCAAAAGTTCTACCGGATTAACGGCGGATCGACACAGCTTGAAGGCGTGCGCAGCGATGTTGCCATGCCTGACCGCTACTCTTATGTGAAGATGGGCGAACGCGATATTGAAAATGCAATGAAGTGGGACAAGATTGACCCTGCCGACTTCAAACCGTGGTCAAAGCAGCCCAACTATGATGTGGCAATCGCCCGAAGCAAACAACGCATTGCTGAAACCGAAGCCTTTAAACTGATTGACGAGAACGCGAAATGGATTAATGAACGCAGCGAAGAAACCGTTTATACGCTTAAGCTGGACAAATTCAAGGCCGAGCAGAAAGCCCTTGAAGAGAAAGCCAAAAAGTACAAATCAATCGTCGAGTACAAGAACGACCTGAAATTTACGTCGCTTCCATATGAAGAAGCAGCAATGGCCCGAGACGAAGTACTTAAGGAAAAACGTGACAGGTGGCACGAAAGCCTGTCAAAAGACATTTACGTGCAGGAAGCCCTAAATATTCTTACTGATTTAAATGGCGATGCGAAAGCAACGGTAAAAGAACCGGTAGCACTTAAAAAGAAAGTTGTGAAATCTTGATCAGGAACGCCCCGTGAGGGGCGTTTTTGTTACCACTCGTTCACTTTATTGGCGTCCATTTTCAGGAAAATAAAGAGCAATATCGTAAAAGCCCACAATCCGGATCCTCCGTAAGAAAATAGCGGTAGCGGAACCCCGATAGTAGGAAAAATGCCCACCACCATCGCGATGTTCACAAAAAAGTGGATAAAGATGATGGCAGCCACGCAATGCCCGTAAACCCTGCTGAATTTGGTCTTTTGCCTTTCGGCGAGGTAAATAACCCGCAAAATAAGTGTGACAAAAAGCGCGATGACCACCAGGGATCCTACAAATCCCCATTCTTCACCTACGGTAGTGAAAATATAATCAGTATGCTGTTCCGGGACAAACCCGCCCTTGGTTTGGGTTCCTTCCAAAAAGCCCTTTCCAAACCATCCGCCTGATCCTACCGCAATTTCCGACTGGTTTGTGTTGTAGCCCACTCCGCGCAGGTCCACTTCTTTTCCCAGAAGGATATTAAACCGGTCACGGTGGTGTTGTTTGAAGACGTTGTCAAATACATAATCGACCGAAAATACAAAGCCCGAGGCCACGACCAAAACAATCGCGCTGGCAATGATGTTCCTGTTTATGATTTTGCTGTAAAAATATTGCAGTGCTATGGCAACGGCCATAAGTGCGACCACGATGTAAGGTTCAAAAATCAGGGAAAGCATGAACAATACAATTGCAAAAAAGCCGGTCCAGATATACCATTGCGGGAGGCCTTCGCGATACAATACCAGGATAAAAACCGTGTAGATAAGCGCGCTTCCGGGATCGGGTTGGGGCAAAATCAGCAAAATTGGCAATCCGACAATCAGTAGCGCTATCGCCTGCTTGCTCCATTCCCGAAGGTTAATTTGCACATCACTTAAGTATTTGGCCAATGCGAGCGCCGTGGCGGCTTTTGCAAATTCCGATGGCTGGATGGTAAAACTGCCGATGGCGTACCAACACCGCTGGCCGGCAATGGTTTTTCCAAAAAAGAACAACCCCAACAGCATGACCAGTGCCAGGGCAAAAAGGATGCTGGCGTATTTCTCGTAAAATTTTCCGTCCACTGACAGGACCACGAAAATTAGCGGGATCGTAAACATGATAAACAGCAACTGCTTGCCGTAAATCTGCGCAAAATCAAAAGCGCCATCACCCTCCATTGAGAGCGACGACGAGTAAATATTTAGCCACCCCATGATTACCAAAGTCACGTAGATAAACACACTGAGCCAGTCAATGTTGTTTTTTACGCTTTGGTTCTTCATCTCAATTTTCAATTTCGGCTTCGTTTACAGGTTCCTTATAAATAGTATCGCGGCCAATATATTTGTCATATTCGGCCTGCAGCGATCCTTCCAACATTCTTTTTTCCAGGTCAACCCGGCTGATTTTACCCCGCAGATACTTTTCAATCATCAAACTTGCCATCGGCCCGGCCCAACGAGCGCCCCAATAACCGTTCTCCACAAAAACCGCGATGGCAATCTTTGGGTTGTCTTTTGGCGCGAAAGCCACAAAGATCGAGTGGTCCTGCAATTGTGTCCTCTTGCCATTGATTTTGGCAAAGTTCTCGGCGGTCCCGGTCTTGCCGCAAATGTCAATGCCCTCTACCCTTAATGACCGGGCGGTGCCCAGGTTGTACACGTCAAACAAGCCTTCAATCACGGGTTCAAAGTGCTTGGGGTCAATAGTGGTGACGTGCTTGGTGCGGAATTTTTTGTCGATAGGCTGATTTTCGATCTTTTTTATAATGTGAGGCGTATAGTAATATCCTCGGTTGGCCACGGCGGCCATCATGTTGGCAAGTTGTATAGGCGTCATCAGCACTTCGCCCTGTCCGATTGAGTTTGATACGATAGTAGTGCTTCTCCAGCCTCCGTTAGGGTAAATCCGTTTATAGGTTTTTGAAGTCGGCCTGTTTCCGCGTCTTCCCGTGGGCAGGTCATATCCCATAAACTGGCCAAGGCCAAAACTTTTTAGGTGGTTGCTCCATGCGTCAACTCCATCAGCAGGCTTGTTGTATTTGTTGATCATCTTCATGTAGATGCTCGCAAAATACGTATTGCACGAGTTGTAAATCCCATTGTGCAGTACCGAGAGCCCAGAATCATGACACTTCATGAAGCGTCCCCGCGCGTAACTAAAACCGTGGTGGCACATAAAGCCGGTATTGGTGTCAATTACCCCTTCCTGCAGGGCAATTAGCCCGGTCAGGATCTTAAAAGGCGATCCGGGCGGATATTCGGCCAAAAGGCCCCGGTCATACAAAGGTTTTGCAATTGAATCGTTGTATAATTTGGTGTAATTGCGCGAGCGCTGCCTGCCCACCAGAATGGCCGGGTCATATGATGGAGCGGTAACCAGCGCCAAAATCTCGCCCGTAGCGGGTTCGATGGCTACAATACCGCCGCGTTTGTTCACCATCAGTTCTTCGCCGTATTTTTGCAGTGTGAGGTCAATTGTCAAATGGATATCGTCACCCTGGACTGCAATTGTATCGAACTTTCCGTTTTTATAGGACCCTATATCCCGGTTGAACTTATCCCGCTGAATATATTTCACGCCCTTAATACCGCGCAGAACGTTTTCATAACTTTCCTCCACGCCCTGTTTTCCAATAAGATCTCCGCTGATGTAGTACGGGTTTTTCTTAATGATGGCGTCATTGACCTGGGTGATAAAGCCAAAAACATTGGCGCCCACGGTCACCTGATAGTCTCGCAGGGAACGTTTCTGGATTTCAAATCCCGGAAATTTCCTGATTTTTTCCTGAAAGGCGGCATATTCCCGCTTGTTTAGCTGCGGCAGGAAGACTGACCGGAGCCTTGGGCTGTAAATCCGTGCCTTCTCAACTTTTTTAATGAAATCTTCTTTGGTGATGTTGAGCAACTGGCAAAACTCGGTAGTGTCGATGTTTTTCATCTCCCGCGGCGTCACCATAATGTCATATGACGGCTGGTTTGCAACCAGGAGTTTTCCGTTTCGGTCATAAATATAACCTCTCTCGGGATAATCGTATTTGATCTTTATGGCGTTGTTGTCGCTTTTCAGTTTAAGGGTGTCGTCAATGACCTGCAGATAAAAAAGCCGCATGATCAGGAACGACGCCGTAATGATTACCAGCGATGGGAGCAATAACTTTCTCATCGCCTTGAAGGTTTAAACAGGTAAATCAGCACAATGCTCATGATGATCGTGAAGACGGTGCTCAACACAGTCCGCAGCAAAATGTCCCATAAATTGCTGAGCCTGAAAACCTCGAGCACAAAAAGCGTAAAATGATGGATGACCACAGAGATCAGGATAAAGGAAAATCGCTCGGGGGTAAGCACATCATTGATCCTGATTGTTTGATATTCATAACTGAGGCCAAATGAAAACTTGAAAATCGCCGGCCGCGCGTACGCCAGCACCAAACAGGACGCGGCATGGACACCACCTGAATTGGCAAACATGTCCATCACCAGCCCAAGTAAAAATCCAGCCGCAAGCAAACCGGATTTGTTGCCGTCAACCGGGTAGAGCATGATAAACAAAATGTACGGGAAAGGGTTGATATACCCCAAAATATTGAAATTGTTGAAAATCACGACCTGCGCCGCCAGCAGCAGGATAAAACGGGCGATATTGACAAGAACGGCGCTATTCATTTCCCTTTGTAGCTTTTTCCAGGTTGATGATTTCCTCGCGGTCTTTGCTTTTGATGATGTAAACGTGCCCCAGGTTGGTCATGTCATTGAACAGCCTTACGTTAATGGTGTAGTAGTTTGTTTCGTTGTCGATGTAAATTTTATCAATGGTGCCAATGCCGATATTTTCAGGAAAAATCACCGATTGCCCCCCCGTCACAATGGTATCGCCTTTGCGCACCGACGCAAGCCGGGGCACGTCAATGAGTTGAACAAACCCGGTGCTCTTGCCATTCCAGATCAAAGATCCAAAGTGGTTAGATTTCTTGATCTTGGCATTGATCTGCGATTTGGTGTTCAGGATGGAGATCACGGTGGCGTAATTCTTTGAAACCTTGTCCACGATCCCGATAATCCCCGATGAATTTACCACGCCCATATCAGGCCTTACGCCATCAATGGCACCGCTGTTGAGCGTGAGGTAGTTTTCAAAAACATTGTATGAATTGTGGATCACCTTGCTCACGATCAGGTCAGTTTTGCGAACCCCTCGAATGCTGTCATACATTTTTACCGCGATGGAATCTGACACATTGAACAAAAGTCCCTTGAGCCTTGCGTTTTCAGTGGCGAGCTGTTCATTTTGCTCCTTTAGCCTGAGGTATTCGCTCACTGAGTTGATTTGCTCGTAAACCCCGCCGGTAAGGAAATTTGCCGACGAGATCACCTTGCTCCGATGATAGGAATGCGATTGGATGGTAAGCGTTAACGAAATTCCTAAAAGCAGCAAAAACAGTAGCTTGGTACTGTTTTTAAAGATAAAATTAAAGATTTGCTGCATCTGCCTTTCAGGTATATTCCACTCCTAATTCTTTTTTTGCACCTTGCGGGCGCCGGGGCACTACTTGATCAGAATGCTCCTGAACTTCGGGATATTCTTCAGGGCCATCCCGGTTCCGCGCACCACGGCCCTTAACGGATCCTCGGCGATATAGACCGGCAGGTCAGTTTTTTGCGAAATGCGTTTGTCCAGCCCGCGAAGCATCGAGCCTCCGCCGGCAAGGTAAATACCGGTATTGTAGATGTCGGCTGCGAGTTCGGGCGGGGTTTGGGAAAGCGTTTCCATGATCGCGTCTTCAATTCGCTGTATCGATTTGTCAAGTGCCTTGGCAATTTCCCGGAAGGACACTTCAACCTGCTTTGGCTTACCCGTCAGCAGGTCGCGCCCCTGAACACTCATATCTTCGGGCGGGGTTTCCAGATCTTCAGTAGCCGCGCCAATGGTAATCTTGATTTTTTCGGCCGTGCTCTCACCCACAAAAAGGTTGTGCTGGGTACGCATATAATAAACGATATCGTTGGTAAAGACATCGCCGGCAATTTTCACTGACTTGTCGCAGACAATGCCGCCCAGGGCAATCACCGCAATTTCGGTAGTTCCCCCGCCGATGTCCACGATCATGTTGCCTTTTGGCTGCATGATATCAATCCCGATCCCTATCGCAGCGGCCATCGGTTCATGAATCAGGTAAACTTCCTTGCCGTTCACCCGTTCGCACGATTCCTTTACCGCGCGCATCTCAACTTCAGTGATTCCCGATGGGATGCAAACCACCATGCGCAAGGCCGGAGTAAACATCCGTTTCCTGAGCGCCGGAATACTTTTGATGAACATGGAGATCATCTTCTCGGACGCGTCAAAATCAGCAATAACCCCGTCCTTCAGCGGCCGAATGGTCTTGATGTTTTCATGTGTCTTCCCCTGCATCAGGTTGGCTTCCTTTCCCACGGCCGTGATCTTTCCCGACACGCGGTCACGCGCCACAATTGAGGGGCTGTCTATAACCACCTTATCGTTGTGGATAATCAGCGTGTTGGCCGTACCGAGGTCAATCGCGATATCCTCGGTCATGAAATCAAAAAATCCCATAGCAGGTTCGGGGTTTAGAAATTATAAAAAAATTAACGCACAAAGTTAAGTAAATTAATGTTTGAAATGACGGGTGCCCGTAAATACCATTGCAAGATTATTTTTGTTGCAATAGTCAATGCTGTGTTCGTCCTTGATGCTCCCACCAGGCTGAATAACAGCCGAAATGCCTGCGTTTTTCGCAATTTCGACACAGTCGGGAAAAGGGAAAAATGCGTCGCTTGCCATGACAGCGCCTTCAAGTGAAAAATTAAACAGTCGTGCCTTTTCAATGGCCTGTTTGAGGGCGTCGACCCGTGAGGTTTGCCCGGTTCCCGCTGCAATCAATGTTGCGTCTTTTGTCAGCACAATGGTATTGGACTTCGTGTTCTTGCAAATTTTTGACGCAAAAATAAGGTCCCGGATTTCCGCATCGGTTGGGGCGGTTTGTGTCACGGTTTTGAGCTGATCACGGCTGTCGGTTACATTGTTGCGGTCCTGAACCAAAAACCCGTTAAGGCAAGAGCGGACCTGCGTTGATGGCAGCTCCCAAAGTTTTTGCCTGAGCAAAATCCGGTTCTTTTTTGTCGAGAGAACCTGAATGGCCTCCTGGTCAAATGATGGCGCAATCACCACTTCGCAAAACAGATTGTTGATTTCCTGCGCCGTATCGGTGTCGATGTTTCCGTTGGCGACCAAAACCCCGCCAAATGCCGATGTGGGATCGCCAGCCAGGGCGGCCAGATAAGCCTGTTTCATGTTCACCCGGGTGGCAAGCCCACAGGCATTGTTGTGTTTAAGAATGGCAAAAGTCGGTTCGTCATCCTTGAATTCCAAAATCAGGTTTACGGCCGCATCAACATCAAGCAGGTTATTGTATGAAAGTTCCTTGCCGTGCAACTTGTCAAACATCGCCTCAAAATCGCCGTAGAATGCACCTTTTTGATGCGGGTTCTCACCATATCTGAGCGGCATTGCACGGGCGTCGCTTATCTTGAGCACGTTTTCAACCTGATTGAAATGGGAGAATATCGCGCTGTCATAATGTGACGAAGTGTGGAACGCCCTTACCGCGAAGGCCTTGCGCTGTTCCAAAGTGGTTTGCGCGCCCTGGTGTTCCAGGATTTCCAAAAGCGGTTCATAGTCCTGTTTTGACGATACGATGAGCGTGTCATTGAAATTCTTTGCGGCGGCCCGGATAAGCGAGATCCCCCCGATGTCGATTTTTTCAATAATGTCGGCCTCGTCGGCGCCGGAGGCCACAGTGTCCTCAAACGGATAAAGGTCCACGATCACCAAGTCAATTTGCGGGATTTCATATTGCTTCATTTCGGCTACGTCGCCCTGGTGGTGCTGCCGGTTCAGGATGCCGCCAAATACCTTCGGGTGGAGCGTTTTTACCCTGCCGCCCAAAATGGAAGGGTAGGAGGTGACGTCTTCAACCGGTGTCACCGGAATTCCCAGCCCTTCAAGAAATGACTGCGTCCCGCCGGTGGAGTAAAAAGTTACACCTTGTTGGTGAAGCTCGCGCACCAGAGGTTCAAGCCCGTCTTTGGCAAAAACCGACACCAGTGCCGAATTGATTTTTTTAGTTTGGTCCATGGTTGTGTTGTTTGGCTGCAAAAGTAAATTTTTTAGCCCGAAAGGCTCTGATGACGGGCTTAAAAAATTGGTCGTCCGGCAAGTTTTGCCATTAGGATTTTCTGAAAAAAAACGTCAATTTTACAAACTCGGACCATGGTAGTATATTTAAGACTTTTACGCGAAAGTTTTGGTTTTGCAATAAACGCATTGCGAAACAATAAATTGCGCACGCTGCTGTCATTATTGGGTGTAACCATCGGGATTTTCTCCATAATCGCGGTGCTTGCGGCAGTTGATTCGCTTGACCGGAAAATAAAGAAAGACCTTAGCAGCCTGGACAAGAACACGATATACCTTACCAGGATGTCGTTCGGACCTTCTGAAATCCCGCGCTGGAAAACAGAGCAATTTCCTGATGTCACCTATGAAGAATATCAGCTCTTAAGCAAATCACTGCCTGATGCGCAACATTTGTGTTTCCAGTATTTCACCAATCCTGAAAGCATAAAATACGGGGACCAGACCGTGAATACGGTAAACATGGTACCGGTAACTTTTGAATTCACTTACATTCAAACACTGGAATTCGAGAGCGGCCGCTTTTTCAATGAAGCCGAATCCAATTCCGGTTCAGCGGTCATTGTTCTGGGTTTCGAGGTGGCCAAAAACCTGTTTGGCGATTCGGACCCTATTGGCAAGACGGTCCGGGTATACGGCCAAAGGTTCAACGTGATTGGCGTAACCAAAAAGCAGGGTGCCGGAATGTTTGGCGAAAGCAATGATACGTCGGCCTTTTTGCCGTCCAATTTCCTGCGGCGAATGTATGGCGATAATACCAAAATGATGCTGCCTGTTATCGTCATCAAGCCTGAAAAGGGAATCGATATCGACGCGTTCAAGGGAGATATCGCGCAAAAATTGCGCAATGCCCGCGGTGTCCGAAGTGAGGAGATTGACAATTTTTTTATCAACATCCTATCCGGCTTTACTGATCTTATTGACGGGATTGTTGGCCAGATGAATGTCATGGGCTGGATTATAGCTGGCTTTTCGTTGCTGGTAGGAGGTTTTGGCATTGCCAATATCATGTTTGTGTCGGTTCGCGAACGCACCAACCTGATCGGTATCCAGAAGTCATTGGGTGCTAAAAACCGGTTTATATTATTTCAATTCCTGTTTGAAGCCGTAATCCTTTCAGTCATTGGCGGTGTTATCGGGATTTTATTGGTTTGGCTCATTACGCTGCTCCTCACCAAGGCTCTTGACTTTGAATTTATCCTGGGCATGAGCAATATTTTGCTGGGCACGGGCCTTGCAGCTGCAATCGGCCTGATCTCCGGAATCCTACCGGCAATCTCTGCTTCACGGCTTGATCCGGTTGAGGCTATTCGTACGGGGATGTAGTTTGTCTTGCCGGCGCCGTTCAGAGCTTTTTCGCTAATAGTACTTTGGCGCGGCGCCGTCGCGCCTTCCGCTATATCTCGTGCTTGCAAAAGGATGTGTTTCGCCAGGAGGCCTCCCGCTCGGGGTCTGCTCAATCGCTTACGCATAAACTAAAGTGGGAGCGTGCTTACAGCGTTATTTTTTAAGATTTTAGGATCATGATTTAAATCTCAAAGGTTTTAAAAACCTTTGAGATCCTAAATTAGCGCTGCCCCTGGGGCGTTGTTTACGGTAAACCCGCATTTCTTGTTAATGTTGAGCTTGGTTTTTAAAAACGGAGTCTGTCCGCCCGCTTCTCTCGCATTAAACACTCCTGGCCCGGCGAAAAAAAAAGCGCCCGAGGGCGCCTTCTTATCTAATTTCCTGATTTTGGATCAAGTCCAGGAACAGGTTAACTTTATTTTTTAATTCCTTTCGGGGCGTGATAAAATCCAAAAACCCGTGTTCAAGTACAAATTCCGCAGTCTGGAAACCCTCCGGCAGGTCTTTACCGGTGGTGTCCTTTACAACCCTCGGTCCGGCAAAACCAATCAGCGCGCCGGGCTCTGAAATGTTCACATCGCCCAACATCGCATAAGAGGCCGTAGTTCCTCCGGTTGTCGGGTCGGTACAAAGCGAGATGTATGGAATTTTTGCATCGGCAAGTTGAGCGAGCTTGGCACTCGTCTTGGCCAGTTGCATGAGTGAATACGCGGCTTCCATCATCCTGGCACCACCTGACTTTGAAATCATCATGAACGGAATCCTGTTTTTGATGGAATAGTCAATTCCGCGGGCAATTTTCTCTCCCACTACCGCACCCATGGATCCGCCGATAAAGGCAAAATCCATACAGCAAACCACAAGGTCCTTGCCCTTTGATTTGCCCACAGCAGTACGCACGGCGTCCTTGAGTTTGGTTTTCTCGATTGCGTCTTTTAAACGGTCGCTGTACTTTTTGGTGTCGACAAAATTCAGCGGATCTTTTGAAGTCATGTTCGCGTCAAGTTCTTTAAACTCATTGTTGTCAAACAAGATTTCAAAATATTCCTTGCTTCCGATGCGTACGTGAAAACCATCCTCCGGGCTTACGTAAAGGTTGCGCGCCAATTCATCGGCATCGACAATTTTGCCCGTCGGGGATTTGTACCAAAGGCCTTTGGGAACGTCTTTTTTATCTTCGGTGGCGGTTGTGATGCCTTTTTGGGTTCTTTTAAACCAAGCCATAAATTCATTTAATAATTAATAATTAATAATGAATAACGGAAAGACCGTCGCCCATCATCAACTATGCTCTTTATAGAGTGTTTACGTTATTTAAGTCGGCGAATGCCTGCTGCAGCCTTTTGTTGAAGGTCATCTCGCCTTCGCGAATCCATTTTCGCGGGTCGTAATGCTTCTTGTTGGGCGAATCCGCACCATCCGGGCTGCCAATCTGGGTGCGAAGGTAATCGATTTTTCCGGTCATATAATCGCGAATTCCTTCAGTAAACGCAAATTGCAGGTCAGTATCAATATTCATTTTGATTACACCGTATGAGATCGCCTCGCGAATCTCTTCCAGCGTAGACCCTGAGCCCCCGTGGAACACGAAATCGATCGGGTTGTGGCCGGTGCTGAATTTATTCTGAACAAAATCCTGCGAGTTTTTGAGGATCTTGGGCGTCAGTTTGACATTTCCGGGTTTGTACACCCCGTGTACGTTGCCAAATGCTGCAGCAATGGTAAAGCGCGGGCTTACCTTCATCAATTCCTCATACGCATAAGCAACTTCCTCGGGTTGGGTATAGAGCTTTGAACTGTCGACATCGCTGTTGTCAACGCCGTCTTCTTCACCTCCGGTAATTCCGAGTTCTATTTCCAGTGTCATGCCCATCTT
This sequence comes from Bacteroidota bacterium, assembly GCA_023437485.1. Classification (GTDB taxonomy): domain Bacteria; phylum Bacteroidota; class Bacteroidia; order Flavobacteriales; family Flavobacteriaceae; genus Flavobacterium. The sequence goes on along the minus strand of JAEZGB010000035.1, from coordinate 1,188 downwards.
TGACATCCGCTCAAGGTATTTTTTGCATATTTCGATGTTTTCCTCGATTGGCTCTTCCGAAAGGTCGAGCATATGTGAGGAGTACAGCGGTTTCCCGGTTTCGGCGAAATGTTTTTCCGATGCCTCGAGCAAACCGTCAATCCAGGGAAGAAGCTTTTTGGCACAGTGGTCCGTGTGAAGAATCACGGTCGCGCCATAGGCTTCGGCCAAAGTATGGATGTGTTTTGCGCCCGCAATGCCGCCCGCGATGGCCGCTTTTTCGTCGGCATTGGACAAACCTTTACCCGCATTGAACGCTGCGCCGCCATTTGAAAACTGGATGATCACCGGTGACTTAAGTTTGGCCGCGGTTTCCAATACGCAGTTGATCGAACTGGAACCAATGACGTTCACGGCAGGCAACGCGAAGCCTTTTTCCTTGGCATAAGCAAAAATTTCCTGTACCTGGTCGCCGGTTGCGACACCCGGTTTTATGTTGTGCGGCATAGTGTTTCGGGTTTTTTTGTTAAGGGTGTAAAATTAATAATTATTACGCTTAGAAAGGATAGTTGATTCCGATATTTAGGACCGACTGGCCAAAATTGTACTCGCGGAACCACCTGCCATTATCGGCAGCCGGATTGTAGGTTTTAAAGCCCAGGTCAAGCCTCAGCACAAAGAAATTGAAGTCATACCTGAGCCCGAATCCGGATCCTACCGCAATTTCGCTCAGTGAATCAAAACCGTCAAAAACAGCCCGTTCATCAGTAACGTTGTCCCAGACATTCCAGATGTTTCCGGTGTCTACAAACAAAGCGCCGTTAAAGCTGCCAAACAGGTTGAACCGGTACTCGGCGCTAAAGGCGAGCTTCATGTTAGCCTCGTTAAAGTCATTCACGGTGCGTGACCGTCCGGGGCCAAGGCTGTATGACTGCCAGGCTCGGTTGTCATTGGATCCGCCCGCAAAATAACTTCGGGAAAACGGAACACTGTTGGAATTTCCATACGGTACCGCCAGGCCGCCAAAGGCCCGGATGGCCAAAACTTTTTTCCGGCCCAATTGCCAGTGCTTGATAAATTCGGCTTCGCCTTTACCGTATTGCGAATAGGCAACATCCAAAATGGTATTGGGGCCGGATTGGTTTTCCAGGCCTCTTGAAACTCGTGCCAGCAAGGATAAAAAATTCCCGGCCGACTCGAGTTTTGTCC
>JAEZGB010000191.1 GCA_023437485.1 Bacteroidota bacterium | reverse complement strand
GTGCAATGTCAATATAATTGTTGGCCAGGTAGTTAACATTTGCGCCAACCCACCAGAATTTAGGGTCGCGATACTCCAGGCCAGCCGAAGCAGCCGTCTGAGGCATTCCTGGAAGCCTGTAACCTTTCATTGTCGCCTTGCCAAAGTTGGTAAGCGGGTTCGGGTTTTCAGGAGATGCGAGCGCGTCCTGGTTCAACCGCACATTCGGATTGTTGTCATAAGTATATTCGCCGTAGGCTGCACTACCGATAAATTTAAGGGTCGAAGTGAATTGGTACTCGATCCCAAGTTCTCCACCGATTTGCTTTTTGTCGATTCCGCTTACGGTTTCGGCCACGAAAGCATCACCACCGTCGCCGTCCGAATCTTCAAAGATTCCTTCGCCAAAGAAGAATGAGGTCTCAGTGGCTTTCTGGATCTTTGAAAAGTACCCCGTCAAACGGCCTTTGAATTTAGGTGTACGTACAATGTATGACACATCGGCACTGGCAATGTTTTCGCTCTCGATGCCGGGAAGGATGTTGTTGTTCATCCGGGCATTGGGGAACACATTGCGCATGGTAGGTGCTTTGGTCATATAAGCCCCGTTGAGTACAAAGGCATGCTGTCCGGTAAGTTTGTATGTCAGGCCGCCCTTGAAACCGAAGTTTTCAAACACAATCTTATTGCTGTTTCCAAACGAGTTGTTCGGATAGTAACCGTTGCGGTACAAACCTTCGCGGTAGTATTCGCTTCGTGAAAAAGTCTGTCCAAGATAAAAATCAAATTTGGTGTAGGTGAACCGTGCCTGGGCGAATGCATCCATTACGGTCGCAAACAAGTTGTAGTTGTAACCGTACTCGTCGCCTTCGCGCACCAGGCGGTCAGGGTTGTTGATGTCCGATTGAGTTTGCAAACCTTCGCCAAAAGTATCGACGTCACGGAAGTACAAACCGCCAAGCAGGTCAAGAACATGCTGGTAGTTGTGTGACTTCAGCCTGCGGAAGCTGGCGCCAGCGTTGAGTACAATGTTGTCGGCAATCTGGCTGCTCAGGATAGAGTTTGCCGAGAATTGCTTGTCGTCGGTGCGGTCTTCATAAAGAATGTAGAAGCTCTCGGCAGGCGCACGCCCTACCTCTTGGCCATCAACAATGATGGGAGTGGTGTTGGCGCGATACATTGCAAACCAATCAATTTGACGGTTTGCCAGAAACCTCGCATCAAGCGGGTTTGTGGCGGCCAAGTAATTTGGAGTCCAGATTCCGCCAAGCCCGCCCGGGGCGTATGCACTTGGGTCCTGGGCATTTACCACGTCAGGGTTGTTCTCAAAAAGCGAGGTAAAGTAACTTGGCAGGTAACGGTAGTAGGTTGGGTCAGGGTTGTTGACACCCGAGAAATCAAGCCTGCTGTTTCCAATTGAACCGGTTTGGTAAGCGATGTTGGTGTTCAGATTGGTCTTGTCAGACAATTTCCAGTAGTGCCCCAGAATGTTGATCGGCTCCTCTACGTCCTTGTCACGCGAGTTGCGCTTCTTCCCATCCTGCCATCCCCAGTAGGAATTGTATTTATGCCCGGCGATACTGGCAACTTCGGCCGTATTTGGCGAATTCTTGCCGCGGCTGTTCTGGGCAAAAATCGAGGTCAGGTTAATCGAGTGCCTGTCAGAGATTTTTTTCTCGACACTGGCAAACAGGGAGTTCGCGCTGTAATCAGTTCCTTCAAAATAGCCTTCGGTTGCCCAACGGCGCGATCCGGAAATTACGTACGCCCAGCCATCGGCATTCATACCTGAAGCGTGGGTTCCCATCATCCTCCAGCTGTAATTAGTGTTGGTTCCGGAAAAGGAAATCCTTGATCCCGGACGATAGATAGAAGCGCGTGTGTTGATTTCCTGCGTTCCCAAGATGCCGCCAAAAGTATAATCGGATGGCGCTGATCCCATGGTGAATTCCTGGTTCCTGGTAGCGTCATTAAGACCGCCCCAGTTGCCCCATTGCGGCCTGCCGTCATATAATTTGTTCATTACAACCCCATTGATCATGGTGGTTCCGTACTCGTTGTCAAGACCGCGAATCCTGAATCGGGCCTGGCCCCAGTTGAACGCCGCCGATTGCTGGAAAGCATCACGCGTAGCCTGCAGAAGTCCGGCCGTACTTTCAGAACCGCTGTTGTCGTCACCCAAATCGTTTTCGGTAATCGTGATCAGGCTGAGTTCCTGTTCGGCCGTGATATCCTCTTCAAGGGTCACGGTACCCAGGTCAAGCATTTGTCCCGAAACAATCACAACCGGCAGAAGCTGGTCGCGGAAACCGGCACTTTTGATAAGCAGTAGCTTTTGACCTTCTTCGACATTCTCATAGGTAAAACGCCCCAGAATATCAGTTACCTGAGTCTGGTTGGTGTTTTGTATGGATGTCACCACATTTTGAATGGGCTTTTGCGTCTTGGCATCGACAACCGTCCCGGTGACACCGGTGGTTTGCGCGAAGGACACAAGGGCCTGCATCACCAATAAAGTACTTAAAAGAATTTTTCTCATAAATAAGATTGAATTAATTTCTACCGCCTTCGTTAATATAAACTTAACGGCCGGCAAATGTACAGCATTTCATATTATTATCTACTTTTGGCGCAAACTTTGTATTCAAATTTGACGATTAGATAACATGATTTTTATGAGGATAAAAAATTTTATTGCCCTGTTCTTTGTCTTATTCTTAACAAGCAGTGCGTTTTCGCAGCAAAAAAAGTACATTGTTCATACGGTGGGCTTTTACAACCTGGAGAACATCTTTGACACCATCAATGACCCGAAAATCAATGATGATGAATTTACTCCCAGCGGTGCACGTCGTTGGACGGGTGAGAAATACCGCAAGAAACTTGAAAACCTGGCCCGGGTGATTTCAGAAATCGGTACCGGCGAAAATCCCAATGCCCCAACATTGCTGGGCGGATCGGAAATTGAAAACAGGCAGGTTTTGGAAGACCTGGTAAAACAGCCCAAACTTATTTCAAAAGATTACGGAATCGTTCATTTCGATTCACCTGACCGACGTGGAATCGATGTTGCGCTGTTGTACCAAAAGAAGCACTTCAAACCCACCAGTTATGTCAATGTCCCGTTAATGATATACAGGGACGCCGACCAAAGTGCCAAAAAGGACACTGACGAAAAAACTGATGATGAGCTCCAGGCTGATAAAGAATCGCGCCGCGTATATACCCGTGATCAATTGTTGGTTACCGGACTCCTTGACGGGGAGGAAGTCAGCGTGATTGTGTGCCATTGGCCTTCGAGGTCGGGAGGTGAAAAACGGAGCTCGCCTTATCGCGAGGCCGCTGCCGCCCTTACCAGGCGCATCACAGACTCGTTACAAGCCATAAAGCCGGACGCCAAAGTTATTATTCTGGGCGACCTTAATGATGGGAGCTTCAACAAGAGCGTAAAAGTTGGGCTTGGCGCAAAAGGCAAAAAATCTGAAGTGAAAGAGAAGGGCATTTACAATCCTTTCGAAAGTATGGCCAACAAGGGAATGGGAACCATCGGGTACCGGGATTCCTGGGATATTTTTGACATGATCATGGTAACAGAGCCTTTAATTCGGGAGGGCTATGATTCATGGAGATATTGGAAAGCCGGTATTTACAATAAACCCTACATGATCACCACCAGCGGACAATACAAAGGTTATCCCCTGCGCAGTTCGCAGTCAGAGGTTGGGTTTAGCGACCACTTCCCGGTGTATATCTACCTCATTAAAGAGAAAAAGTAAAGTAAAGGTTGGTTCGCCAACCTTTTTTTATTTAGTAAATTAGGCGAAAAAACAATGACACCACAACCCCTAAACCTCTCCCGATGGATTGCCGAAAACCGGCACCTTTTAAAACCGCCGGTGGGCAACAAAAGTGTTTTTCCCCAGGCCGATGATTATATCGTCATGGTGGTGGGCGGTCCAAACGCACGTAAGGACTATCACTATAACGAGACCGAAGAATTATTTTATCAACTCGAGGGTGAAATAAAGGTTTATGTGCAGATTGACGGAAAGAAGCAGGAACTTGTGTTGGGTCCGGGCGACATGTACCTGCACCCTGCCAGGACGCCACATTCTCCGGTAAGGACCGAAGGTTCAGTGGGACTGGTGGTGGAGCGCAAACGCGCCGGCAAGGGATTCACTGACGGACTGCTGTGGTTTTGCGACAATTGCAACCACAAACTTCATGAGGTATACTTTGAACTTCACGATATTGAAATGGACTTTCTGCCGCATTACAAAGCCTTTTACAACTCGTTGGAACTCCGCACTTGTGATAAATGCGGACATGTAATGGAAGCCGACAGCCGATATATGGCGCGGGAGTAAATCAGCATTGGGGTAGGAGACGGTACGCAATTTCCCAAAATCAATAAAAGCCGTACCTTCGCGGCACTAAATTTCAGTTATGCAAACCACCACAGAATCATTCGGAATTGCCGAGGCGCTCTCCGCACTTGGCATCAAGGAAATAAACCCTGGAACTTCAACCGGAACTCAATTTTTTGCCAACGGCGCACCACTTGAATCGTATTCGCCGGTTGACGGCAGCCTGATCGGGACGGTGACTCAATCAACCAAAGAAGATTACGAGGCGGCCATGCAAAAGGCATCGGAGGCTTTTAAATCCTTCCGCCTGATGCCGGCACCGCAACGTGGCGAGATTGTGCGGCAATTTGGCGAGAAGCTCCGCAAGAACAAGGAAGCCCTGGGCAAACTCGTTTCTTATGAGATGGGCAAGTCACTTCAGGAAGGATATGGAGAGGTGCAGGAAATGATTGATATTTGCGATTTTGCAGTCGGGCTTTCGCGCCAGCTTCACGGCCTGACAATGCATTCGGAGCGCCCCGGCCACCGCATGTACGAGCAATATCATCCCCTTGGAATCGTCGGGATTATTTCGGCGTTCAATTTTCCGGTGGCCGTATGGTCATGGAACACGGCCCTGGCATGGATTTGCGGCGATGTCTGCATCTGGAAACCATCTGAGAAAACACCACTTTGCGGGATCGCCTGCCAAAACATCATTGCCGAGGTCATCCGCGAAAACAACCTCCCCGAAGGTATCTCCTGCCTGGTCAACGGCGATTATAAAGTTGGTGAATGGCTTTCAAACGATACGCGCATTCCATTGGTTTCGGCAACGGGCTCAACCCGGATGGGAAAGATTGTGGCGCAGGCCGTGGCCGCAAGATTGGGCAAATCGCTGTTGGAACTCGGCGGAAACAACGCCATCATCGTTACCCCTGACGCCGATATCAAGATGACCGTCATCGGAGCCGTGTTTGGCGCTGTAGGTACGGCTGGCCAACGCTGTACTTCCACCCGCAGGCTCATCATCCATGAATCAATCTTTGACAAGGTAAAGGATGCCATCGTGTCTGCATACGGGCAACTTCGCATCGGCAATCCGCTTGACCAAAACAACCACGTAGGCCCACTTATTGACAAGGATGCGGTGCAGATGTACCAGAATGCGCTTGACCAGGTGGTGAAACAGGGCGGTAATCTTCTTATTGAAGGCGGCGTTCTCTCGGGTGAAGGCTATGAAAGCGGATGTTACGTGCGCCCCGCCATCGCCGAAGCCGACAATTCATTCGAGATCGTGCAGCATGAGACTTTCGCCCCGATTTTATACCTGCTCAAATATTCAGGCGATGTTGAAAACGCGATCGAAATCCAAAACGCTGTTGCACAGGGCCTTTCATCGGCCATTATGACCAACAACCTTCGCGAAGCCGAGAGGTTCCTATCGGTTGCGGGGTCTGATTGCGGAATCGCCAATGTCAATATTGGAACTTCAGGTGCCGAGATCGGCGGTGCCTTTGGCGGTGAGAAGGAAACCGGCGGAGGACGTGAATCCGGTTCCGATGCCTGGAAAATCTACATGCGTCGCCAAACCAACACGATCAATTATACCACCAACCTGCCGCTGGCGCAGGGAATTAAATTTGATTTGTAATACAAGCCGCCTTCGGGCGGTTTTTTAATTTCTGCCGCGCTCGTCCGGGTAGAGTTCAGGAAGCGGATCGCTTTGCCAATACTCCTTGGTGTCAATGTCCATAATGGTCAGTGGCCCGTTAAAGGCCGCGCCGGTATCCACATTCCACACGCAACCCATCTGCACGGGAACCGTTTTTCCAATTTTGGTAACGGGAGTGTGGCCAATGTAAATTTCGCGGTAGAGTGTAAGGCGCCTGGGATAAAACGCATCGTCAGGAGAAAGCGATTTGTCAAAGCCGACAGCCGTTTCCCAGAGCGTTCGGTCCCAAAATGCGAGCCGGGGATAATGTTCATGCGCAATCCCATGCAGATTGGTAAACCCGGCGTGGACAAACAGCCGGTTTTGGGAGTCGATGTGATAATATGAAAGCGTGTCCAAAAAATTGACATGCCTTTGTTTGATGTCATCGCCCAAGACGGAGTATGATTTTATGGTTGCCTCGCCTCCGTGCTGGAACCACAATTCATTTTCCTTTCCCCGAAGCCATTGCAGGAGCAGGTCGTCGTGGTTGCCGCGCATAAACAGGCAATTGTGTGTGGCGCTCAGCGCGATCAGGTAGTCCAGAACTTGCGGGGATTCGCTCCAACTGTCAACATAATCGCCCAGAAATATCAACTTATCTTCCTGATTAACCTCGGCGCGTTCAAGAATCTGACGCAATGCCCTAAGGCCGCCATGTATATCGCCGATTACCAGTTTTCGTCCTGTCATATTGGGTGCTTCCTCCAAATTTAAGCTATTTCGCATTAACAAAATTTACAGAAAAGCCTCAAGTAACGCAAGTTTTACCTGACTAATTTTATAACATGTTAGAAACCTGAAACTTGACCATATCCGCCACGACAACTTGAACTAAGCAACGCATGGGGTGGGCCCCGAGGAAAAAGCAAGTTAATTTTTGGGTTAAGTTTGGACGGCAGCCTTCGGGCTGTCGTTTTTTTCGCCGAAAACCATTACACGCCATATCATGAATTCAACGCCAAAAAAAATTTTGATGATCGATGACCATCCTTCGCAGATTGAGGGATACAAAAGCATTCTGTCTTACAACCGCCGCGGCATTCCCATAGAGGCTACTGCCTGCCATGATTGCGAGGCGGCTTATCATCTAATCCAATCATCGCTCGCCGAAAAGTTTGACATCGTTTTCCTGGACCAAAGCCTGCCGGCCTATGAAACGCGCAATATCAGGTGCGGAACTGACCTGGCTTCCCTGATCCGCAAGAGAATGCCGCGCGCCCGGTTGGTTTTCCTGACTTCCCACATCGAGGCGCTGGTGCTTTACAATATCGTTCAGCGGCTGAGGCCTGAGGGGCTTTTGGTCAAAAGCGATTTTGACGCCGATGAAATGCTCCGGGCATTTGACTTAATACTTGATGGTAAAATTTACCACAGCGAAACCGTGACCTGGCAAATGAAGCGGATGCTTCAGCGCGCCGAATACCTGGACAGCCTCAACCGCCAAATCATCCAGTTTTTGGCCAAGGGGGTCAAAACCAAACATTTGCCTGAACATTTGCATTTGTCACTGAGCGCCATTGAAAAACGCAAGGCCCAGATTCGCGATTACTTTTGCGTTGGGGCGGGCAAGGACAAGGATATCGTCACGGTGGCACGCGAACTGGGACTGGTGTAAACTAAAAAATTTCGGTCATGAACTCACTCCGGCATCTCGCCATAATGATCGCACTCATGGTTGGCTGGCATATGCGCGCCACGGATGAGCAAACCGCTCGGCTTCTTGCCGAGATGTCGGCCGAAATTGGGCAGGTGCAACTCAAGTACCGCCCGCTGATCGAAGACCTCGAAGACCGCTACAGGCTTGAATCGGAAGCATTCCAAAGCGCGGTGCTGGTTGAAGACAAATTGAACGCGCTTTCACGCCGGGAGCAACTGCTTGAAGAACTCAAGGCTTTAAAGCTTGACAGCGTGACCGAAATTTCAAAAATCCGATATTTAAAGGGACTACAGATTATCAAGATCCTCTATGAAAAGATCCTGAGCCTTGACCATCATTTTGCCTCGGTTAGGACATTAGGCGAGATCAACCGTATCGCCAACCCGACGCAATATCCCGAATACACCAAATTGCGCGAGGTGATCGCGGCCAAGAAAGACCGCAGGGCCTTTGACCTGACCGACATTTTGGGGGCCAATGCAATCGTGTCGGTAGTGCATGCCTTTACCAATATGCTCAGCTCGGGACTAAGCCGGGAAGAAAAAGAGAAAGAACTGGCCACGGTTGAATGCATCCTGGATTTCACCCTACGGATGCAAAACGACCTGAACACCATTTATTTTGAAACTGCCTTTTTACAAACCAGCAACGGCCGGATGAAGCAGGAAATCGAAGTGCTGTTCCGCGATTATTCCAAACCGATAGGTTATGTTGCCACCCTGGAGAGTTGCAGGGCGCACGATGATTGGGAGACCTTTGCCCAAAAAGCCGACGACTATCTGGCCAGGCTGAAGATGGCATCGGGAACGGCGCAGTACAAAATGCAGGTGAACATGGAATTTCCCATTGAAAGGTTGCTGCAGTACATCTCGCAGTACAATGCCTTTATAGACCAGGGTGGCAAATTCTATGAAAAATTCCGCATTATCCTCAACAGTTATGAAAACCAAAAGCAGTGCGAGTCGCGCCTTCCGCCCGAATACCTCAAGCTTAGGAACGACATTGACATTGCCATTGAGAAATTCAACGTGGCTTACAAACCCGTCGAGATCAACGGTACAAAAATGAAGGAAATCCTCTACGGGCTCAATGAATTTGACTGATCATTAGGTGTCGTACTTCATTTTCCGCAGGATCCGCATTGATTCCTTAAAAGAAAGATAAGCCGTCGGATAAGGCTTCAACAGGGGTTTGGCGTCAATGAGTTGCTGGCGGGCGTCGTCAAAACCATTGAGGTAGCAAATCATAAAAGTGGACGGGAGGTATTCCAGATCCCGCTGTTGATGGGGCTCAAGAGGCTTTCCCTGCGCGAGTCTTCCCAGCAGCGCGTGACCGGAATTATAGATGTGATGCAGCAGTTTCCGATTGTACTCGGGCGGCTCAAAAAGCATTTGGCGCTCAATTTTGTAATAGCCGTTGTCAAAAAACCGTATTGTTTGGCGCTCGAGCGGATAGTAGCTGGTTTTGTCATTCAGCCCCAGAGGGACGTATTCGGTGATGGTGAAAGAATTCTCGTCATAGCGAATTATGACTTCGTCAAGTGCCGAATAAAACAATTTGATCTGTTCATTAATCAGCTCGATATCAACCCTTGAAAGAAAAACATCATCGCGGATTTTCTTCGGAATTCCCGCCCAACATATTACAAACAGTTCCTTGAAAACCTTGTACCGGGGCTCCATGTCAGGATGTCTTACGTTGATAAAATCAAGGACCCCGTCCAGGGTGTCGGCGATGCTGTTGCGGGCTGCGTTTTCAATGGCGGTCACTGTTTCGGTATTCAGCGTACTGCGCCTGCCCTGCCTTGGCGTAAGAGTTTCCACGGGCATTGTGTTGCTCCCCCGGCGTTCAAAAACGGCCCCCTGTGCAATCACGTGGATGTTTTTTTTGAAAAATGAAACTTGCTTGTTGGGTTTAATCGTCACCAGTCCAACTACCTTGTCTTTTGGGAGATTCGGAAATGGAATGTTTTCATATTGTATTTTCGGTGCATTCTCCAAGTAGGCGTTTACCAGGTTCTGGATGCGGCTGTCATCAAAAAAATCGTCGCCGATTATTTCGCTGTCCCTGTCCTCGACACCAACCACGATATAGGAATTGTTGGACGGATTGGAATTTGAAAGTGCGCAGATGTGCTTCAGGAACTTGGCCTTTCCTTCGCGGGTGTGCAGGTTCAACTGGCGCTTCTTGTCATAGAAACTGTTCTCGTCATTATGGGCGAGCAGGTTTTTGATGAGAAGCCGCTTGTTGATCATGGTTTTTTATCAGGGCAGACAATTCCCGCTGTCCGCTTCAATCTTTTTTGCCTTGATGCCAAAAAGGATTTTCGCTTCCATCGGGGCTGCGCTTTTTGAAAATGAATTAGACTTTCCGGTTCACAAGGGTCGACGACGCCTGCGCGGTGGGCATCACCACCAAATCGGCGATATTGACATGATAGGGCCTTGATATCACAAAATAGATGATCTCGGCGATGTCTTCAGCCCGGAGCGGATCAAACCCCGCATAAACTTTTGCGGCGCGGTCCAGATCGCCTTTAAATCGCACCTGGGAAAACTCGGTTTCCACCAATCCGGGATGGATGCAGCCTACCCGAATCCCAAAAGGGTTCAAGTCCATCCGCATTCCCTGGCTGATCGCGTCAACCGCGTGTTTGCTGGCACAGTATACATTTCCGCCGGGATAAACTTCCTTTGCCGCGGTGCTGCCAATGTTTATAATGTGCCCCGCATTTCGGCCCACCATCTGCGGAATCACTTGGTTGGACACATTCAACAGTCCTTTGACATTGATATCCAACATCGCATCCCAATCCTGCGGGTCGGCATTTTGCACCGGATCCAGCCCATGCGCATTGCCGGCGTTATTGATCAGGATGTCAATCTGTGAAAAAGGGTCCGGAAGCCCCGCAATCGCGTTTTTAACCGCATCCGCGTCGCGAACGTCAAATTCCAGAAGATGCATTTCAGATTCCGGAAATTCCGATTGCAGCTCCAAAAGCCTCTGGCCGCGCCGCCCGCAAAGGATAAGCCTGATGCCGTTGCGGGCAAAAAACCTTGCCGTCGCACGGCCGATACCGCTTGTAGCCCCGGTGATGAGCGCTGTTTTTGTATTTTTCATATTAAGGTATTTTGGCCCCCCGGCTTTGTTCCCAAATTGAAAACCAATCTTCTATCTCCAGTTTGAGCGAACCGGCACTCGCAAGGTCACGGATCCGGTCAGGGTCAGCAGAACCAATTACCGGAATTATCCTGGCAGGGTGCATCATGATCCAGCTGATCAAAATCTGCGATGCGCTCTGACCGTATTTTTGTGACAATTGCTCCAGCAGCAATGCCAATCGCTGTGATTTTTCATCCTGCACCCTAAAAACGCTGCCCAGCGGGCTCCATGCCATTGGGCGGATGTCGTGCAGCCGCATATGATCCAACGTGCCATCGGTCATGGCCTCGGGGGAGGTGGCCGAAAAGGAAATCTGATTGTAACACACCTCTGTCCATTTGCTTATCAAATCAGATTGGATCGGTGTAAAGTTTGAAACCCCAAATTCAAGGATTTTGCCCTGGTGCTTGAGCCGGCTCACTGCCTGCGCAATTTCCAGCGGATCCATTAAAGGGCTCGGACGATGCAACAGCAGCACGTCAAGGTAATCAGTGCGCAGGTTCCGGAGCGATTCCTCAACTGACCACAAAATATAATCGCCTGAGTAATTGTAATGCTTGACCCTGTAACCACGGGTTCCGGAGAGGTGCCCGATCCCGCATTTGGAGATAATCTTTATCGATTTTCTGGAAACACCTGATTGTAGCAGCGCCTCTCCAAAAGCGGCTTCGGTGGTATAGCCGCCATAAATGTCGGCATGATCAAAGGAGTCAATTCCGCAATCCACACATTGGTGAATCAGGTTGGACATCTGGACAATGGTGAGGTTTTTCCCCCATTCGCCCCAATTCATCGTCCCGGCCACTATACTTGACAATGTTTTCATAATTATGTCTTAAACCGTCGTTAATAATATCCGCAAAAAGGCCCAATCTTCGTTACGAAATGTAACAAAATCTAAATCTTAACCAATATGAAAATTGCAAATTTTATCAAAAGTATCTCGTTGGCGGCAATGGTCGCTTTTTTTTCTGTGGCCTGTGACGACGACGATAACAATGACGACGTTGACGGCACTTCCAGAATCCGGGTTAGTATGACCGATGCGCCGGGCGATTATGACGAGGTTAATGTTGAGGTGGTTGGCGTTCGCTATAAAGTAACCAATGACAGTGGGGATGATGGCTGGGTCGATCTGGAAAACGTTAATACCGGCGTCTACAATTTGCTGGACCTGACAGGCGGGGTTACGGTATTGCTGGCCGACAATGAAATCCCATCAGGGCAATTGGGCCAAATCAGGCTGATGCTGGGTGATGACAATACCGTGGTAAAGAACGGTGTGACCTATGAGCTCAATACGCCCAGCGCCCAGCAATCGGGGCTTAAGCTGATGGTGAACCAAAATCTCGAGAACGACGTGCTCTATGAGTTCCTGCTTGATTTTGATGTGCATCAATCGGTGGTGCAAGCGGGGGCTTCGGGCAATTATAACCTGCACCCGGTTATTCGCGTAACTACCCAGGAAGCATCGGGCTCCATTACCGGAAGCATTATTCCTGCCGACATCCCGGTCATGGCCTCCATTATGGTAAACGGCACCCAGGTGAACGCCAATACCAACGCCGAGGGAATGTTTGTAATTCATGGAGTGCCTTCCGGAACCTATACTGTCACGCTTACTCCGGAAATCGCCTCAGGCCTGGTGGCGGTAAGTATTGAAAATGTCACGGTCGTCAATGGCGAGGCAACGTCAATAGGCAACATTTCCCTATAGAAAGTTAAACGGTCATAAAGTTTGCTAAAAGGCTGTCCTTACAGGGATAGCCTTTTCTTTTTTAACCAATTGTTAACAGGAAGCCTTTTAAAAAATGGGCAATTTGCACCACCTTAAAAATTAACAGTCGGGAATCCCCCAACGTATTATGGAAGAAAACACGGCCACGCTTAATATCCGCGAGATCAATGAAAAGATAGAACGCGAAAGTGCATTCATCGATTTGCTCATGATGGAAATGAATAAGGTCATAGTCGGCCAAAAACACATGACCGAGCGATTGCTGATCGGGCTTCTGGGTCAGGGCCATATTCTCTTGGAAGGTGTTCCGGGCCTGGCAAAAACCCTTGCGATCAATACCTTGTCGCAGGCCATCGACGCCTCGTTTAGCCGCTTCCAGTTTACTCCAGACCTGCTTCCGGCGGATGTCGTGGGAACCATGATCTACAACATCAAGCAAAACGATTTTTCCATCAAGAAGGGCCCGATCTTCGCGAATTTCATCCTTGCCGATGAGATCAACCGCGCCCCTGCCAAGGTGCAGTCGGCGCTACTCGAGGC
>JAEZGB010000111.1 GCA_023437485.1 Bacteroidota bacterium | reverse complement strand
GCAATAACCTTTTCCGGCGCACCGGCGACGAACTTCTCATTGGAAAGTTTAGCCTGTACCGATTTCAGGAAACCGCGCGTATATTCGAGTTCCTCCCGGATTTTCGCAATTTCGGCGTCCATGTCGAGGCTTCCGGCCATTGGGATAAAGTATTCGTTTGACCTGACGCGGAACGAAAGCGCACCCGCAACCTTGCCCTCCAAATAATCGATTGTGACGTTGCCCAGTTTGGAAATGACCGCGTCAAATGCCTGGGTGAAACCTTCGTTGTTAACCACTTTAAGTTCAAGCGCGTCGCGGAAGGTAATGTTCTTCTCCTTGCGGATGTTCCGGATTCCCGAGATGACCTCAGAGGCCTTGTCAAAATCCTGGATGATGGCAGCGTCAAAGGCTTCGGCTGCGGGCCACGACGAAACAATCAATGACTCGGAGGCCGGGCGCACGGTGATCAGGTGCCAGATTTCCTCGGTCAGGAACGGCATGAACGGATGCAGCAATTTCAGGTTTGTTTCGAGCATTTCGATCGCCCCGTCAAAGGTTTTGCGATCAATAGGCTGTTGATAACCCGGTTTGATCATTTCCAGAAACCACGAACAGAAGTCGTCCCAAACCAATTTGTAAATGGCCATCAGCGCATCTGATATCCTGTATTTTTCAAAATGTTCGTCAATAATGGCCAGTTCGTGCTGCAATTTTGCCGAATACCATTCCAACGCTATTCGTGAAGCCGCGGGCTGCGCAGCATCTTCATCGATTTCCCAACCTTTGATCAGTCGGAACGCATTCCACAGTTTGTGCGAAAATGCACGTCCCTGCGCGCAAAGTTCCTCGTCAAACAGGATATCGTTCCCCGCCGAAGCGCTCAGCAAAAGCCCCACGCGAACGCCATCGGCGCCGAATTTCTCAATCAGCTCAAGCGGTTCGGGTGAGTTGCCCAAAGATTTGGACATCTTGCGCCGCTGCTTGTCGCGCACCAGCCCGGTGAGGTAAACATTTTCAAATGGCCGCTTGCCGGTGTACTCATAACCCGCAAAAATCATCCGGGCTACCCAGAAAAACAGGATGTCCGGCCCGGTGACCAGGTCGTTGGTGGGATAATAGTATTTGAATTCTTCATTTTCAGGGTTGCAAATGCCGTCAAAAACCGATATCGGCCACAGCCATGCCGAAAACCACGTATCAAGTACATCCGGGTCCTGGCGCAAATCGGCATTGGAGAGCTCCCGGCCGGATTTGGCCCGCGCCAGTTCCAAAGCTTCTTCGGGCGACTCGGCCACGACAAAGTCATCGGCACCGTCGCCAAAATAATATGCGGGGATCTGGTGGCCCCACCAAAGTTGGCGGGAAATATTCCAGTCGCGGATGTTCTCAAGCCAATGCCGATACGTATTCTCGAATCGCTTTGGGTGCAGTTTGATCTCGCCCGATTCCAATACAGCTTTGATCGCGGGCTTGACCAGCTGGTCCATTTTCAAAAACCATTGGTCGCAAAGCCGCGGCTCGATGACAGCCTTGGTGCGCTCCGATGTTCCGACCTTGTTCAGGTGGGTTTCAGTTTTGGCCAGATGGCCCAGTTTTTCCAATTCGGCCGAAATCTCCTCGCGAACCACAAAACGGTCCTTGCCCGCGTAGTGCAGGCCATTGGAATTCAGCGTCGCATCGTCATTGAAAATATCGATGATTTCAAGGTTGTGCTTCTCGCCCAGGGTACGGTCATTCATGTCGTGGGCAGGCGTCACCTTGAGGCATCCCGTTCCAAATTCCATGTCAACGTAATCATCTTCAATGATGGGGATTGAACGCCCTGCAATCGGCACAATGGCTCGCTTTCCGCGGAGATGCGCAAAACGCTCATCGGCAGGATTGACGCAGATGGCCGTATCACCCAGGATTGTTTCAGGGCGAGTGGTCGCAATGGTCAGGTAATCCTGCGAGCCTTCAATCTGATATTTGACAAAATAAAGCTTTCCCTGGCGCTCTTCATAAATGACTTCTTCATCTGAAAGCGTGGTTTTGGCCTCGGGATCCCAGTTGACCATTCGGTAACCTCGGTAAATGTTGCCCTTTTTGTACAAATCGACAAAACTCCTGATCACCGATGCCGACATATCCTCGTCCATGGTGAACTTGGTGCGCTTCCAATCGCACGAGGCGCCCAGTTTCTTGAGCTGATCCAGGATCACCCCGCCGTACTTATGTGTCCAGTCCCAGGCGTGGCCCAGGAACTGCTCGCGCGTGAGGTCATATTTGTCAACACCTTCTGACCGCAACTTGGCCACCACCTTCGCTTCGGTCGCAATTGAGGCGTGATCAGTACCCGGAACCCAGCACGCATTGAATCCGCGTAGCCTCGCCCGGCGAATCAGCACGTCCTGAATCGTATTGTTGAGCATATGGCCCATGTGCAGTACGCCGGTCACGTTTGGCGGAGGGATCACAATGGTGTACGGAACGCGCGCATCGGGCTTTGAATCAAAAAAACCGTTCTGCATCCAGTATCCGTACCATTTGTCCTCGATGGTCTTGGCGTCAAACTGCGATGGGATTTCCATAAAATTTTGGTATTTGCGTGTTTGGTATGCTTGTTGCAAAATAGCGAGCCGCAAAATTAACGAATAAGCGTGGTTTAAAAAATTGCGCGCCATTAATTTGCACGTTCTTTAAAAGAAAGTAATTTTACAAAACCAAATTTATCACCATGAGGAATTTACTCCTGTTAGTCGCCTTTTTCACTGCATCTGCAGGGTTTTCAC
>JAEZGB010000098.1 GCA_023437485.1 Bacteroidota bacterium | reverse complement strand
ACGGAATAATCACCCGTTTCTGAATGAATTTTTCACAATACACGTAGCCGCGGTCCAGATAGATGGCCCCAATGAGCGCTTCAAAAACATTGCCGTGGATGTTCTCGCCAAAGTGTGCCAGCGGGATTTTGCTTTCGATAAAACGGGCCAGATTCAGGTCCCGGCCTAATTCGTTCAGGTGTTCGCGGCTGACAATTTTTGACCGCATTTTGGTTAGGTAACCTTCGTCGCCGGCAGGCACCCTGCTGAATAAATGCGCGGCAATCACCGATCCAAGCATCGCGTCGCCCAAAAATTCAAGGCGTTCAAAGTTTACCGGATTACCCTGTAAATCAGTCTTGTTGGAAGACCGGTGCGTAAATGCTTTGCGGTAAAAATCCAGGTTCAAAGGTGCAAAACCCAGTATCTCCGACAGTTCGGTAAAAAAAATCCCGCCTTCAGGAGCACGGGATTTGGAAAATATTTTTTTAATAAACCCCATCTTAAATGTCGAGTTTCTTAAACAGAACGCATGCGTTATGCCCGCCAAAACCAAACGTGTTGCTCATTACAACCTTAACGTCGCGTTTTTGGGCCTTGTTGAGCGTAAGGTTCAGTTGCGGGTCGATGTTTTCATCAACCACCTTGTGATTGATCGTTGGCGGAACAATTCCGTGCTCGATTGCCAGGATCGAAGCTATTGCCTCAATGGCTCCGGCCGCTCCCAAAAGGTGCCCGGTCATCGATTTGGTAGAATTGATATTTAGATTTTTCGCATGGTCGCCAAAAACGGCGCTGATGGCCTTGAGTTCGGCAACATCGCCAAGCGGTGTCGAAGTTCCATGGGTGTTGATGTGGTCCACCTGCTCGGGCTTCATATTGGCGTCGCGCAAGCAATTGTTCATTACCGCAATCACGCCGATGCCCTCGGGATGCGGGGCAGTAAGGTGGTAAGCGTCAGACGACATCCCTCCCCCGCCAATCTCGCAGTAGATCTTTGCGCCACGGGCTTTTGCGTGTTCGTAATCTTCCAAAACTAGCGCGCCGGCCCCCTCGCCAAGCACAAACCCGTCGCGTGTTGCGTCAAAGGGCCTTGAAGCCGTTTCCGGACTCTCATTGCGGGTTGAAAGCGCGTGCATCGAATTAAAACCGCCCATTCCGGCTATGGTGATGGCGGCTTCCGATCCTCCGGAGATGATCACGTCGCACATGCCCAACCGGATGTAATTGAAAGCGTCGATCAGGGCATTTGCCGATGAGGCACAAGCCGAAACCGTTGTATAATTGGGGCCCATATAACCGTTGCGCATCGAAATGTGCGCAGGGGCGATATCGGCAATCATTTTAGGTATAAAGAAGGGATTGAATTTGGGCGTCCCGTCGCCTTTGGCGTAATAAATGACCTCCTCCTGGAAAGTCTCGAGTCCGCCGATGCCCGCACCCCAGATCACGCCTACGCGGTACTTGTCAACGTTGTCGTCGGTCAGTCCGGCATCCTTGATGGCTTCGTCACTGGCAGCAATTGCATAATGAGCAAATTTATCCAACCGGCGCGCTTCCTTGCGGTCCATGAAATCGCCGATATTGAAGTTTTTGACCTCGCAGGCAAATTTCGTTTTGTGTTTTTCCGTATCGTAATAGGTAATGGGTGCTGCGCCGCTTACACCATTTACAAGAGATTCCCAGTAATCCTGGATATTGTTCCCTATTGGTGTGAGTGCTCCTAAACCTGTAACTACTACGCGCCTTAACTGCATATGTGGAAAATTAGTGGTGTTTTTAAGGAATAACACCCATGCTGTCTTGGTGTTCCACTAAGCAACATGGGTATTACATCTATTTTGATTGGTTGGGTATCAACCGAACTGCATAAACAGGATATCCCGAAAGGGAAGGGAAATTATTTCTTGGCGTCTTCGATGTAAGAGATTGCCTGTCCTACTGTCGCGATGTTCTCCGCCTGATCGTCCGGGATCTGGATATCGAATTCTTTCTCGAATTCCATGATCAGCTCAACCGTATCCAGTGAGTCGGCGCCAAGGTCATTGGTGAAGCTTGCCTCGTTTACGACTTCGTTTTCATCAACGCCCAATTTGTCTACAATAATCGCTTTAACTCTTGATGCAATGTCTGACATAATCTATAGTTTTTAAATTTGAATTTGTTGGCAAAAATAAAAAACTTTACTTTAATCCAACCTGAAGTTTCCAATTTGTCCACTAATTTAAAAAATTAATCGGGACAGCAGGGATGCTAATCCTGATAATTATCCTTTTTTTTGCACCCCAAACCAAAGGTATGAAGCAGTTAGTGATTTTCGCGTCGGGCAACGGTTCAAATGCTGAAAACCTCATCCGTCATTTCCAGAGATCAGGCCGCGCAACCGTAGCCGCAGTATTTTGCAACCGGCCGGGCGCGGGAGTGGTTGACAGGGCCCGAAGGCTGGGTGTGCCGGTCGAGATAATCAACCGCGAAACGCTCCACTCGGGACATGTGGCGTCGGAACTTGACAAAATCAATCCTGATTTAATCATATTGGCGGGTTTCCTGATGATGATGCCCGGGTCAATCATCAGCGCTTTT
Source organism: Bacteroidota bacterium (assembly GCA_023437485.1). GTDB lineage: Bacteria > Bacteroidota > Bacteroidia > Flavobacteriales > Flavobacteriaceae > Flavobacterium. Next base: position 4,211 of record JAEZGB010000098.1, on the reverse strand, counting down.
CCCAATAAGATCATCAATATCCATCCGGCATTGCTGCCAAAATTTGGCGGAAAGGGAATGTACGGCGACAATGTGCACCGAGCGGTGTTGGAATCAGGCGAACGGGAAACCGGGATCACCCTTCATTACGTGGACGAGCATTATGACAGCGGAGATGTGATCTTCCAGGCCAAAACCGATATTGCTGCCGGGGCAACGGCCGAATCAATTGCCGAAAGCGTGCGCCGCCTGGAAATGGAGTATTTTCCCATTGTTGTTGACCAAATACTGTTCCCGTGAGCCATCAGGTCCATATTTATACCGATGGCGCGGCCAAGGGCAATCCCGGCCCAGGCGGATACGGCGTGGTGATGGAACTCGTGGGAACGCCGCACTTTAAGGAGTTTTACGAGGGTTTTAGATTGACGACCAACAACCGGATGGAGCTGCTGGCGGTGATTGTAGGGCTTGAAAAACTCAAGAATCCGGGAATGTCGGTACTTGTGGTGTCAGATTCCAAATACGTGGTGGATTCGGTGCTTAAGCGCTGGGTTTTTGGCTGGGAGCAGAAGGGCTTCGTCGGAAAAAAAAATCCCGATCTCTGGAAGCGCTTCCTGCAGGTTTACCGCAAGCACAATGTTGATTTCAAGTGGATCAAGGGACACAACAGCCATCGGCAAAACGAGCGCTGTGACGCCTTGGCGGTGATGGCATCGACGCTGCCAAATCTTTCGGTTGACACCTATTACGAGCAAAACGCTTCGCGCGGAGGGTTGTTTTAAAATTACCCAAAACTTTGCCGGCCCATTTTGCTTCTGGTCAAACATGGCATATCTTTGCGGCTTAATTTATTTTGAATGAATAAACTGCTCATAGTGGGAACGGTTGCCTTTGACGCCATCGAGACCCCGTTCGGGAAAACCGATAAAATCCTCGGGGGCGCCGGAACTTACATCGGGCTCTCAGCTTCCTTTTTCAATTTGGATTCGGCCATTGTTTCAGTGGTGGGCGAGGATTTCCCGAAAGAATATTTGGAGATGCTCAAAAAGAAGGGGATCGATGTTTCGGGGATTGAAATTGTTCCCGGCGGAAAAACTTTTTTTTGGAGCGGAAAATACCACAATGACCTTAATTCCCGCGATACGCTTGTAACCGAGCTTAATGTATTGGCCGACTTTAAACCGGTGGTGCCCAAAAACTACCGCGATGCCGATGTCGTGATGCTGGGCAACCTGCACCCGCTTGTGCAATCGAGCGTTCTGGACCAAATGGACCAGCGCCCAAAGCTGGTAGTTTTAGATACGATGAATTTCTGGATGGACTGCGCGTTGCCTGAATTGATGGACGTTATTGCCCGTGTTGACGTAATCACCATCAATGACGAAGAAGCGCGTCAGCTTTCAGGGGAATATTCGCTGGTAAAGGCCGCGGCCAAAATCCACGCAATGGGACCCAAGTACGTGGTTATCAAAAAAGGCGAACACGGTGCGTTGCTCTTTCATGAGAAAGAGGTGTTTTTTGCGCCGGCGCTGCCCCTTGAAGAGGTTTTTGACCCCACGGGCGCAGGCGACACGTTTGCCGGAGGTTTTGCGGGCTACATTGCACAAAGCGAAAACGTTTCGTTCAAAAACATGAAAAACGCAATCATTTACGGATCCAACCTTGCATCGTTCTGTGTTGAGAAATTCGGAACCCTGCGGATGGAAGAACTCCAATTGGACGAAGTCGCGAAAAGGCTAAGGCAGTTTCGTGCACTGACCCAGTTTGAAATAGAACTTCCATAGAAAAGATATGCCCCGAATGGGGCTTTTTTATTGTCGAATGTCCAATGTCGAACGACGAACGGACACTACTGACTACTGACAACTGACGACTGACAACTATCAACTATGACCGACAAACTCAACCACGAGTGCGGTATCGCCTTCCTCAGGCTAAAAAAGCCGCTCGAATACTATAAAGAGAAGTACGGTTCGGCTTTTTACGGCGTGCAAAAAATGTATTTGCTAATGGAAAAGCAACACAACCGGGGGCAGGACGGGGCCGGCATCGCTTCGATAAAATTTGATATGCAGCCCGGCGAACGTTATATTTCCCGCTTGCGGAGCAACAATCCGCAGGCCATCCAGGACGTATTTACGCAGGTTAACGCCCGGATCAATGAAGAGCTGGCAGCGCATCCTGAATATACAGACAACGTTCATCTTCAAAAAAAGAACATCCCTTACATTGGCGAACTCTTTCTGGGACACGTGCGTTACGGGACTTTTGGCAAGAACAGTATTGAAAATGTACATCCCTTTCTCAGGCAAAACAACTGGATGCACCGCAACTTGATCGTCGCCGGAAATTTTAACATGACCAATGTGACCAAACTCTTCCAAAGCCTGGTGGAACTGGGCCAGCACCCCAAAGAGATGGCCGACACGGTAACGGTGATGGAAAAGATCGGGCACTTTTTGGACGAAGAAGTCACTGACCTGTACTTTGAATGCAAGAACAACGGACTTTCAAAACGCGAGGCATCACCCGTTATCGCCCAAAAACTGGATGTTGCCAAGATACTTCGGCGCGCATCAAAAGGCTGGGACGGGGGTTATGCGATGGCCGGAATGTTTGGCCATGGCGATGCGTTTGTTTTCCGGGATCCTGCGGGCATCAGGCCGGCTTATTTTATGGAAGACGATGAGGTAGTAGTAGTGGCCTCGGAACGCCCGGTGATCCAGACCGTGTTCAATGTTGGTTTTGACGATGTGAAGGAACTGACTCCGGGACATGCGCTGATCGTGAAAAAGGGCGGCGAAGTTTCGGAAGAAAAAATCATTGAGCCGACTGTCAAAAAATCGTGTTCTTTTGAAAGAATTTACTTCTCACGCGGTTCTGATGCCGAAATCTATCGCGAACGCAAGGAACTCGGCCGGTTGATTCTGCCGGCGGTCCTTGAGGCGATTGACAACGATACTGATAACACGGTCTTTTCCTATATTCCAAATACGGCAGAGGTATCGTTTTTTGGAATGGTTGAGGCGGCGCAGGACTTTTTGAACCAGCGCAAAAACGATTACATCCTCAACAACCGCAAAAGCCTTACGCGCGAATCGCTTCACGAGCTTTTGTCGGTAAAGATCAGGACCGAGAAAATCGCGATAAAGGATGCCAAATTGCGCACGTTCATTACTGAAGATTCAAGCCGCGATGATCTTGTGGCGCATGTTTATGATGTGACTTATGGCGTGATCCGGCCCGAAGACAATCTTGTAATCATAGACGATTCAATTGTGCGGGGAACAACTTTGAAACTGAGCATCCTAAAAATGCTTGACAGGCTGAACCCCAAGCGCATCGTGGTGGTGTCATCAGCTCCCCAAATTCGGTATCCGGATTGTTATGGTATTGATATGGCCAAACTCGAAGGGCTGGTTGCCTTTCGCGCAGCACTGGATTTATTGCAGGAACGCGGCATGTATGAAATTGTTGATCGCGTGTATGAAAAGTGCAAATCACAGGAAAACCTCCCTGATGAACAAGTGGTGAATTATGTCACCGCTATCTACGACCCGTTTACCGATGAAGAGATATCGGCACAAATTGCCAAGATGCTTTCATCGGCGTCAGTCAAAGCCGAAATAAAGATCATTTTCCAAAAGGTGGAGAACCTGCATGCGGCTTGCCCCAGGAACCTGGGGGATTGGTATTTTACAGGCGATTATCCCACTCCGGGCGGTAACCGCGTAGTGAACCGGGCCTTTATGAATTTTTACGAAGGAAAGGATGCCCGCGCCTATTAAATGCATTAAAAACAGCATTTTGTCGAATATTGATGCTGTTCATCTAATTTATTTGTTAACACATCATAAGCCGATATACATTTGGAGGACCATAGCATTAGTAGGTTAAGTTTATGGTAGATTTGGGGCAAAAAGGGTGAAAGTTTACTTTCACCTTTTTTATTTGTATCAGATTGATAATCAGCATAAAAAAAGCGGCTTAAGTGCCGCTTTTTCCATTTGTAACCAACAAGTATTTATTTTTCGGTGGCGTACCGGCGGGATACTTCTTCCCAATTGATCACATTAAAGAAAGCCTCGATATAATCGGGACGCCTGTTTTGGTAGTTGAGGTAGTAGGCATGCTCCCAAACATCCATTCCCAGGATTGGAGTGCCGCCGCAGCCTACTTCGGGCATTAGGGGATTGTCCTGGTTGGGCGTGCCGCAAACATCGAGTTTACCT
>JAEZGB010000083.1 GCA_023437485.1 Bacteroidota bacterium | reverse complement strand
CTCGGCGCAGGAACTTCAGCCGCAGGTCATCACCCCCATCATCGCGACGATTCCGTTTCAGGGATATGACGAAACCGCGCCGTATCTGGGCGAGGGCGAATTTGAGATTTACCCGGATTTTGTTGACGGCGTCCTTGACAAACCGATCATTCTCGTAGACGGGTTTGACCCCAACGATGCGCGCTCGTTGCCCATGATCTACGAACTCCTGAATTATGGAACGGGCCAGAACCTCGCCGACGACCTTCGGGCGCAGGGTTACGACATCGTTTTGCTCAACTTCCCCAATTACACCCGCACAGGCACCGAGACCTTCGTCAGCGGCGGATCTGATTACATTCAGCGCAACGCCATGGTGCTGGTGGAACTGATTGATCAAATCAATACGGCGAAAGTAGGCGACGAGCAAAACGTGGTCATCGGGCCCAGCATGGGCGGGCTGATTGCGAGGTATGCGCTACGATACATGGAGACCAACGGCCTCGAGCACGATACAAGGCTTTACGTTTCTTTCGATGCTCCGCACAAGGGCGCCAATATTCCCATCGGTTTCCAACATTTGTTCAATTACATGGCCTACGGCCCACTGGGAGACGCGACGCTGCAAATCGTGGTGGACGCGATGCTACGGAGTACGGCCTCACGCCAGATGCTTATCGATCATTTTGAAGGCCACTTGCAGGCCGGAAGCGACTTCGAGTTCAATAGTTCGGTGACGCTTCCAACCGGAAAGCCGGGTTTCCGCACTCCTTTCCAAACCGAGCTCGACGCTATGGGCTTTCCACAGGATACGCGGAACATCGCGATCGCCAACGGCAGCGGAAACGCGACGATGAACGGTTCGCCGGGCATGACGGTGCTCGACCACACTTTTGACATTACCGATACCGAGCGCGCCATCATCAACCTGAAATTCACGCCCGCGGCCGGACAGACCACGCAGGTAAGCCGCTTCAGGGGACAGACGCTGTTGTTCGGGTTTTGGGTGACGGTTTTCGAGAGCATGGCCAATTCACAGGCGCCGGCCGTAAGTTCGGGGCTTGATTCGGCGCCGGGATCGCGGTTTGACATGACATCGCTTGCCGATATGGCCGGAACTAACGCGTTGCTGACCGAATTTTTCGACAATCTGGAAATTGACTACTTTACTTTCGTTCCAACACTCAGCGCGCTGGCGATTGACAACCCTAATTGGTATGCATCGGTAACCGGTTCAACCGCCACACCGTTTGACGCGACTTTTGTACCCGCGGCCAATGACAACCACGTAACACTTACTGAGGCCAATCTTGCTTTCGTGCTCGATGAGATTTTGAATCCGGCGATGTCGGTTGCCGAAAATCAAATTTCGGGATTACAGGTCCTGAATCCTGTGTCAGGGAATCTGAACATTTTGTCGGCGCACGCGCTTGACAATGCGGGCATCAGGATTACCGATGCTTCGGGCAAAGAAGTCTTCTCGGTAAACAACCTCAACATTTACGGTTACTTTACCATGCCGGTACAATTGGAACCCGGCATTTACATCCTGACGGTTTCGTCCGGTGGAAAATCGGTCACCAAAAAGATCGTCAAAAATTGATTGAAGCCCCGGTAACCCCGGGGTTTTTACTTTAGCGGAAGGTGGACGACTTTCTTGGTCTCGAAAAATTCGGCATCAAAGAAATCGCTGATGGGATATTGGACAGCCTTTGGGAAAGTCTTCAATTCCTCCGAAAGGTCGCCGCCCTTGAGATACAGGATGCCGTTGGACAGGTCGTGGCGGTTTTCAGGTTTGATCTTGCCGCGGACCCAGGTGACAAATTCGGGCATTTGGGTCACGGCGCGGCTTACGATAAAGTCGAATTTGCCGAGAACGGTTTCGGCACGGGCTTTTTCAGCACGGAGGTTCTGCAGTCCGAGCGCATCGGCTACCGCGCGGACGACCGTGATTTTCTTCAGGATCGAATCGACCAGTAAAAATTGAGTTTCAGGAAAGAGGATTGCAAGCGGTACTCCCGGAAAGCCTCCGCCGGTTCCTACATCGAGCACCGCACTGCCCGGCATGAAAGGTTGAACCTTCGCGATGGCCAGCGAATGCAAGACGTGGCGGATGTACAACTCGTCTATATCCTTGCGCGAGATCACATTGATCTTGGAATTCCAATCGGCGTACAACGATTGCAACATCGCGAATTGCTCCCTTTGGATCGGCGTGAGATTGGGAAAATACCGGACAACTTCTTCCATCGGAACCAATTGCGTTTTTTAAATTTAACTGAAGATTGTGCAAAAGTAAGGCATTCAGAATGAAATTTTCGGTCAAAATCGCCGTTTAAATACTCAATTAATAACTATCTTTGAGCGCGTATTTTTTGGCGCACCCCATTGTTTATGAATACCCAGATCCCGACTTTCTCCAAACAGGATAACCTGAAATTCTTCAGGACCCTAAATAGCCGCGTCAACGCTTACTTCAAGGACAACAACATCAAGAAAACCGGAAACTGGAAAATCCATCTCAAGACGGTGATCCTGTTTTCCATTTTTCTGGCGCCGTATTTCCTGATTATGGCCTTCAGCCTTCCGCTTTGGGCGCATTTGCTGTTGAGCGTAGTGATGGGAATCGGGATGGCCGGCATTGGGATGAACGTCATGCACGATGGCAATCACGGATCGTATTCGACCAAGCCTTGGATCAATAAGATCATGGGCGGAAGCATCTACATTCTGGCCGGAAATGTTTACAACTGGCAGGTCCAGCACAATGTTTTGCACCACACCTACACCAATATTCACGGACACGACGAAGACCTTGAGGCCGGGCGCATCATCCGTTTTACCAAGGAAGCGCCGTGGTATAAGTTCCACAAATTCCAGCACTATTATTCGGTTTTTCTCTACGGGTTGCTGACGTTCAACTGGGCCCTCACCACCGATTTCAAGCAGATGCGCAATTATGTCAAGCGGAAATTGTCATACGGCGAAATGAAGAGCCCGAAGATTCTCTGGACTACACTGATCATCACCAAAATCATTTATGCCTGCATCTGGATCGTGCTGCCCATTATTTTTGGCATCACCTGGTGGAAAGTGCTTCTTGGGTTTTTCGTGATGCACTACACCGCAGGCCTGATTCTGAGCATCATCTTCCAACTGGCCCACGTGGTGGACGCGACCGCGAACCCCATTCCCGATGAAAATGGCGAGATTGAGAATACCTGGGCGATTCACCAGCTTTACACGACCGCTAATTTTGCCCCGCGCAACCGCATCGTAAACTGGTTTACCGGCGGGCTTAACCACCAGATCGAGCACCACCTGTTTCCCCACATCAGCCATGTGCATTACAACAAGATTGCCGGCATCATCAAACAAACCGCGCGCGAGTGCAACCTTCCCTATCACGAATTCCAGACCATGCGCAGTGCGGTTGCGGCCCACTTCAGGCATCTCAAGGAACTCGGAATGAAACCGGTGCACGCGTAGCGAAAAACCCCATTCATGAATCACCACCTTTCTGACCGGATCAACAAACTTACAACATCGCAAACACTGGCTATGGCCGCCCTGGCCCGCGAACTGAAGGCGCAGGGAAAAGATATCATCAGCCTGAGTTTGGGCGAACCCGATTTCAACACGCCCGATTTCATCAAGGACGCCGCAAAAAAGGCGATCGACGAGAATTACAGCACCTATTCACCCGTTGACGGATACCTGGACCTCAAGCAGGCCATCTGCAAAAAATTCAAACGCGACAACAACCTCGATTACACGCCCGACAACATCGTCGTGTCAACGGGCGCCAAGCAATCGCTCTACAATATTGCGCAGGTCATGATCAATCCCGGCGACGAGGTAATCCTGCCCGCGCCGTATTGGGTTTCGTATTACGAGATCATCCGCATTGCCGGCGGCGTTCCCGTGGAGGTGCCCACTTCGGTGGAAAGCGACTTCAAGATCACGCCCGCGCAATTGGAGGCCGCCATCACGCCAAGGACCAAGATGGTGTGGTATTCCTCGCCATGCAACCCGAGCGGTTCGGTTTACAGCCGTGAGGAACTGACCGCGCTTTCGCAGGTATTGCTCAAACACGAAAACATCTTTGTGGTCTCGGACGAAATCTACGAGCACATCAACTTTTCGGGCACTTTTTGCAGCATCGCATCGATTCCCGGAATGCTGGAACGTACCATTACCGTAAACGGAGTCGCGAAGGCCTGGGCCATGACCGGCTGGCGCATCGGTTACATTGGCGCACCCGATTACATCGCCAAGGCTTGTACCAAAATGCAGGGCCAGGTGACCTCGGGAGCCAATTCCATCGCGCAACGCGCCACCATTGCCGCCGTAGAGGCAAATCCCGCCGTGTTGAACGATATGGTTTCGGCATTTAAGGGCCGCCGCGATCTGGTCATCGCCAAGATGAAGGAAATCCCGCAGTTCAAGATCAACATTCCCGAGGGCGCTTTTTACGTATTCCCCGATGTTTCCCATTTCTTTGGCAAAACACTCCGAGGAACCAAGATTGAAAATGCCAACGACTTCTCCATGTACCTGCTCAAGGAAGCCAATGTTGCCACGGTTGACGGAGCAGCCTTTGGCAACCCGGATTGCCTTCGCCTCTCCTACGCCACAAGTGAGGCTCAATTGGAAGAGGCACTGCGGCGGATTAAGGAAGCGGTTCAGGATTAGGGCGTTGCCTCCGGCCCGCGCTGTTCGCGGTACGCGGTACCTTGCTTCCATCGCTAACGCATATTAATGTACCAATTACTCAATGTAACAATATACCAATTCCCTACGATGTTACTTATTAGGTAAATTGGTATATTTTAACTCCGCTAGCGCTCCGTTCCGTTCGCCTTGCAGGCTCGGGTCACATTTTAACATTTTCACATTGAAACTCTTCCTCCTCCTCGGCGCCGGCGAACTCGGCAAAGAATTTACCATCTCGGCCAAACGGCTCGGCCATCGCGTCATTGCGGTTGACAGTTATGAAAATGCTCCGGCCATGCAGGTTGCCGACGGGTTCGAGGTGATCAACATGCTCGACGGCGACGCCCTTGACCGTATTGTGAAAAATCATCGTCCGGATTTCATTGTTCCCGAGATCGAGGCGATCCGCACCGAAAGGTTTTACTATTACGAGAAACAGGGATTTACGGTAGTTCCATCGTCGAAGGCCGCGAACTTTACCATGAACCGAAAGGCAATACGCGATCTTGCGGCCCAGGAACTCGGCGTGCGCACCGCAGATTACCGGTATGCGACCACCGCATCGGAACTTCGTGAAGGCGTGAAAGCCGTTGGAATGCCCTGCGTGGTGAAGCCATTGATGTCCTCATCTGGAAAAGGCCAATCCACAATAAAAACCGAACAAGACATTGAAAAGGCGTGGCAATACGCAGTCGAAGGATCGCGAGGCGATATCGTCGAGGTCATCGTCGAGGCGTTTGTGGATTTTGACTATGAGATTACGTTGCTCACCGTCACCCAAAAGAATGGCCCTGTGCTTTTTTGCCCGCCCATCGGGCACCGTCAGGAACACGGGGATTACCGCGAGAGCTGGCAACCTGCGACCATGGATGAGATGCGCCTCCGCGAAGCTTGTGAGATGGCAGGGAAAGTCACCTCGGCATTGGGCGGAGCGGGGATATTTGGAGTGGAATTTTTTGTCGCGAAAGACGGCGTCTATTTTTCGGAATTGTCGCCACGGCCGCATGATACAGGGATGGTCACACTCGCCGGGACACAGAACTTTAACGAATTTGAGCTCCACCTTCGGGCCATCCTCGGGCTTCCCATTCCCGAAATTACATTGGAACGCGCCGGGGCGAGTGCGGTCATCCTGGCGAGCGCTAATTTAGATAAACCGAAATTCGAAGGCATCGAAAATGTCGCGCCGCTTTCCAAAATTGATTTCCGCATTTTTGGCAAGCCCACCGCGCGACCCAACAGACGGATGGGCGTTGTCCTGGCTTATGATCAAGTAGGCACTCCAATCGGGCAGGTTGTTGAAAATGCGAAAGCGGCCGCTGCACTCGTCAGGGTTATTTGATACCTTTAACTATGCCCGGAATCCTCGCCAACATCGCGCTCCACGTTGACCTTTCCCCATCGGAACAGGAATTATTTCTGTCGCGCACCTCGGTGGAACAGGTCAAGGCCCGGACGGTTCTGCACCATGCGGGAACCGTCTGCAGGCAATCATTCTTTGTCAACAGCGGCATCCTTCGGAGTTTTACCATCAACGACCATATTGTCGAACACGTGCTCAACATCGCCTGCCAGGGCTGGTGGATCAGCGACATGTACAGCCTGATTTCGCAAAAGCCCGGCGATCTTTTTATCGATGTTGTCGAGGACGCCGAGGTGGTGATTTTACTCAAGGAGGATCAGGAACTGCTTTACCGCGAAATTCCCAAACTCGAGCGCTTCTTCAGAATCCTGGTTGAAAATGCCCTCGTGGCCAACCAACAGCGCATCATGGACAAGCTGAGCCTGACGGCCGAGGCGCGGTTCGAAAAATTTTGCGCCAAATATCCGGGGCTGGTCGCGCAACTTCCGCAGCGCATGATCGCGTCTTACATCGGGGTGACGCCCGAATTCTTTAGCCGCATGAAAGCCAACCTTTTAAAGCGCGGATGATTTCTTGACATAGGTCAAGTGCCTATCGTTCGCATCGGCCGTAACTTTGCTTCATAATCAACAGGTTGCGATTCGGGTAATCCTATCGGAACCGAACCAAAAAAAGCAGCGACATGGAAAATTTTGTATTGCATCGCGCCGATACCCGCGGCCTGGCCGATTTTGGCTGGCTCAAAAGTTATCACACCTTTAGCTTCTCAAGTTACTATAACCCGGACCGGATGAATTTTGGCGTGCTCCGCGTCCTGAACGACGACACCGTGGCGCCGGGAATGGGCTTCGGCAAGCATCCGCACAGCGATATGGAAATCATTTCGATACCGCTCGAAGGCGATTTGCAGCACGAGGATTCAATGGGCAACCAAACCGTCATCCGCAAGGGCGACATCCAGGTCATGAGCGCCGGCACCGGAGTCCAGCACAGCGAGTACAACCACAATAAGGATAAAGAGGTGAAATTCCTGCAGATTTGGGTCATTCCCAACAATCGCGGCGTAAACCCCCGATATGACCAGATTACGTTGAAGGAAGAGGACCGTCGGAACAAATTCCAGCAGATTGTATCCCCCAATTCCGACGAGGAGGGCGTTTGGATCCATCAGGACGCGTGGTTTCACTTGGGGAAACTGAACTCGGGAACCAAGATTGACCACGACCTCAACAAGAAGGGAAACGGGATCTACGCCCTTGTTTTGGAGGGCAGCGCAAAAATCAACAGCCACTCGTTGGACAGGCGTGACGGCTTCGGGATCTGGGAAGTGGAAAAAATTGAAATTGAGGCCACATCAAACGCCGAAATTCTTTTGATGGAAGTTCCGATGACTATGTAAAAAAAATAAATCGTAAATTAAATAGCTAAAATACAGAACTATGGAAACACAATGGAAAATTGACCCAACGCATTCGCAGATCGGGTTCAGGGTAAAACACATGATGTTCACGACCGTTTCGGGTACTTTTGACAAGTACGACGCAACCATCACCGCACAGGATGACAGTTTTGAAAACGCAAAAGTGCAGTTCAGTGCCGATGCCGATTCGGTGAACACCGGCAACGCCGATCGCGACCAACACCTGCGCAGCGCAGACTTTTTCAACGCGGAAGCCAATCCCAAGATCGAGTTTGACGGCACGTTGAGCAAAACGGGTTCGGGCCATCAGCTTTCAGGTAATCTTTCGATGAACGGAAAATCACAACAGGTCACGCTTCCCGTTGAATTTGGGGGAATCATGAAAGATCCGTGGGGCAACGACAAGGCCGTGATGGCCATCGAGGGCAAGATCAGCCGAAAGGACTGGGGGCTGACCTGGAACTCGGCGCTTGAGGCCGGTGGCGTTTTGGTGAGCGACGAGGTTAAGGTCGCGATTGAATTGCAATTGGTCAAAGCGTAAATTATAAATTACAGAGTAAGAGCCGTTCCGGAAGGGGCGGCTTTTTTATTGGTACTTTTTGCGACATTTTCTGCACGATTGTCTGGCAAAAACAACCTCAAAGGCTTTAAAAACCTTTGAGATCCAAGTTACGGCCGGAACCTGCCGCGTTGTTTACCGAAAAACCGCATTTTTTCATAAATGTTTCTGCAGAATAGCCCGTAATCTTGCGCCACCCAATTCCAAAATTTGTGTATTTTTAGGCCTCTAAAAAAATCAAATGAAAGCATACATCTTCCCCGGCCAGGGCGCACAATTCTCCGGAATGGGCAAAGAACTCTACGAACAGTCAGAACTTGCCAAGGAACTGTTTGAACGCGCCAACGCCATTCTGGGATTCCGCATTACCGATATCATGTTTGAAGGCACCGCCGAACAACTCAAAGAAACACGCGTTACGCAACCGGCCGTTTTCCTGCATTCGGTGATTTTGGCCAAAACAATGAACGAGTCGTTTAAACCTAATATGGTGGCAGGCCACTCCTTGGGCGAATTCTCGGCATTGGTAGCGGCAGGCGGGCTTTCATTTGAGGATGGGCTGAAACTGGTATCGACACGTGCGCTTGCCATGCAAAAAGCCTGCGAGATAACGCCTTCCACAATGGCTGCCGTGCTGGGGCTTGAAGACCAAATTGTTGAAGAAATATGCGAAACCACCGACGGTGTTGTCGTTGCGGCGAATTACAACTGCCCGGGCCAGCTAGTCATTTCGGGCGAGACGGTTGCCGTGGAGATGGCCTGCCAGGCAATGCGCGTGGCCGGTGCAAAACGGGCCTTGGTCCTTCCGGTTGGCGGAGCGTTTCACTCGCCTTTGATGGAACCTGCGCGTGAGGAACTTGCCGCTGCGATCGAGCAGGCGAACTTTGCAAAACCCATCTGCCCCATCTACCAAAATGTCACGGCAAACGCCGTAAAGGATCCGGCAGAAATCAAACAAAACCTCATTACCCAACTCACCGCACCGGTAAAATGGACTCAGACCGTACAACAAATGATCGCCGACGGAGCCACGCTCTTCACCGAAGTCGGACCCGGAAACGTGTTGCAGGGGTTGGTAAAGAAAATTGACAAGGAAGCCAGTGCCGCTTCGCTTAATTAATAATGAATAATTAATAATTAATAATTGGAAAACGAATACGATTAATCTGCGCATGAAAAAAGTTAGGGAGCCCATATGGAGCTCCCTTTTTC
>JAEZGB010000025.1 GCA_023437485.1 Bacteroidota bacterium | reverse complement strand
AGTTTTGGGTTATGGGTTTTTGGGTTTTGCCATATAGCCTGAATGAAAGAACGGTGACGATGGGCCGCACCGTTGTGTCAGCTATCAGCTTTCATCTGTCCGCTGTTTTAGGTAATTGAACTGCTGTATAAAACTTCAACGGAAAAATGTGATGGGTAGTTTCTGATGGATGTGGCAGACTACTGACGACTGACGACTGACAACAAAAAAAGCCTCCCAAACGGAAGGCCTTTCAAATTGTTGCGAGGGACTAGCGTCCGTGCTTTGCGTATTTGGTTTTGAACTTGTCAATACGTCCTGCGGTATCGATAAGTTTTGATTTACCAGTGTAAAAAGGGTGTGAAGTGCGTGAAATTTCCATCTTAACTACCGGATACTCAACTCCTTCATGCATGATCGTTTCTTTTGTGTCGGCGGTTGATTTGGTAATGAAAACATCGTCATTTGACATGTCTTTGAACGCTACCAGCCTGTAATTTTCCGGGTGGATTCCTTTTTTCATGGTCTTTCTTTTTATGGTTGCGGCTGCCCTGATGCTTTCAATTAAAAGGTATAGGCCCGCCGAAACTTTTTAATTATGATTTTTCTTTGAGCCTGCAAATTTACACTTTATTTCCAAAAAACAAGAAAGCAAAAATCTTTTTTTAAGCATTGCCTATAATTGAATTTTTAACTCGTTAGGCTTAATTGCTATATTTGTAGCCTAAAACCAAAGCAAATATGGAAAACCCTAAAAAGATTGCGGTTAATCTGGGCATCGTACTTGGTGTCGTACTAGTTTTAATTGCTACAATTGTTTATGCGACCGACCTTAGCCTTTTTACAAGTGCATGGTATGGCGTGGGCTCGTTCCTGCTCGTTTCCGGTTTCGGCATTGCTTCAGGCATCAAGACCAAAAAGGAAATGGGCGGTTTTATCAATTTCAAACAAACTTTTCGCGCGTTCTTTATTACCGTTTTCATTGGATTTTTGCTCTCGACGCTTTTCAGCATGCTGCTGTTGAACGTCATTGATCCTGAAGCCAAACAGGCAATTACCGATGCGGTTATCAAATCAACGGTAGAGATGATGGAAAAATTCGGGACACCTACAAGCGCGATCGATGAGATGGTGGCCGAAATGGAAAGCAAGGACTCCTTTGGCCCGCTTGGCCAGCTGCAGGGATTTGTGTTCAACATCCTGTTTTACTGCATCATTGGGCTTATCGCATCGCTGGTCATCAAGCGTGACCGCCCTGAAAGCCTTTAATCAATGGACATATCCATTGTAATCCCGCTTTTGAATGAAGAGGAATCGCTGCAGGAGCTGCACGATTGGATTGTCAGGGTCATGGAACAAAACGGGTATTCCTATGAGGTAATCTTTATAGACGACGGATCAACCGACGGTTCGTGGAATATCGTGCGCGAACTCACGGAGCGGAATCCCAACATCAAGGGCATCCATTTCCACACCAATTACGGCAAATCACAGGCCTTGCACGCCGGTTTTGCCAGGACCAAAGGCGATGTGGTGATTACCATGGATGCCGACCTTCAGGACAATCCCGCCGAAATACCGGAGCTCTACCAAATGGTTCGAAGCGGGAAATTTGACCTGGTGTCCGGCTGGAAAAAAAAGCGGTATGATTCGATGGTTTCCAAAAATTTGCCGTCCAAATTGTTCAACTGGGCGGCGCGCAAGACTTCGGGCGTAAAGCTCAACGATTTCAATTGCGGGCTCAAGGCCTACAAGAGCGCGGTGGTCAAGAACATCGAGGTTTCGGGCGAAATGCATCGCTACATCCCCGTCCTCGCCAAAAACGCCGGATACAAACGCATTGGCGAAAAGGTCGTCCAACACCAGGCGAGGAAATACGGCGAGACCAAATTTGGGATGGACCGTTTTATCAACGGATTCCTTGACCTGATCACGATTTGGTTCCTGTCGCGTTTTGGCCGGCGGCCGATGCACCTCTTTGGCGCATGGGGCTCGCTGATGTTTATCATCGGGTTTTTGGCGGCCGGATTCATCGGGATGAACAAACTGCTGAGGCTTTACAACAATGAACCGGCAGCGCTGGTCACGCAGAATCCGTGGTTTTTTATCTCGCTGGCCACGATGGTAATAGGGACGCAGTTGTTTTTAGCGGGTTTTCTTGGCGAAATCATTCTGCGCACCCGTAGCAACAGCGAGCGCTACCGGATTAGCGAAACTGCAAATTTATAGCAATACCGGGCCCCCGATGGCAGCGGCATCCTTTTTTGACGCAAGGAAAAAAAGATACAGCGAACAGCGGGAAACGGCCCCCAAAAAACAATGCAAATGCACATTGAACAAAATATACTCAACGCGCTAAACGAATGGCTGACGCCGACCTTTGACCCCGACACGCAGGAAGCCGTGAAGGAAATGATGACCTCCTCACCCAAGGTGCTTGAGGAGAGTTTTTACAAAAATCTCGAGTTCGGGACCGGCGGCATGCGCGGGATCATGGGCGTGGGCACCAACAGGATCAACAAATACACCCTGGGCAAGAGCACGCAGGGGCTTTCCAATTATCTGCACCGGAGTTTTCCAGATGGCAATATTTCAGTGGCAATTGCCTACGACTGCCGTCTTAACAGTGATACGCTGGCCCGCACCGTGGCCGATGTTTTCACTGCGAATGGTATCAAAGTCTATCTCTTTAGCGAGATGCGGCCAACGCCGGAGCTTTCCTTTGCCGTGAAACATCTGGGCTGCAAATGCGGCATCGTGCTTACGGCTTCGCACAACCCGCCGGAATACAATGGCTACAAGGTGTATTGGGAAGATGGCGGACAGCTGGTTCCGCCGCAGGATGGCGAGATCATCCGGGAAATCGAAAGTTTGAAATACGAGGAGATTAAGTTCAGGGGCGATGATTCGCTGCTAACCCTGATTGATAAGGACGTTGATGAGGCCTTTATCCAATCGACTTTAAACAACGCGTCCTTTGCCACGCCCGAGGCCCGAAAAGAGCTGAAGATCGTTTTTACTTCATTGCACGGGACATCAATTAAACTGGTCCCGCAGGTTTTGCAGCGCGCCGGTTACAGCCAGGTTCACATCGTGGAGGAGCAACGCGAACCCAACGGCAATTTCCCAACCGTGATTTCGCCCAATCCCGAAGAGCCCGAAGCGCTGACCATGGCACTGGCCTTGGCGGAAAAGATTGATGCCGACATTGTCATTGGAACTGATCCTGACAGTGACCGGCTTGGAGTCGCGGTGCGCGGGCTGGATGGAAAAATGGTTTTGCTTAACGGGAACCAGTCGATGGTGCTGATGACCGAGTTTTTGCTTGAGCAATGGCAGAAGGCAAACCGCATCGATGGGCGGCAGTTCATCGGCTCCACGATTGTTTCAACGCCGATGATGCTTGAACTCGCCGACGCCTATGGGGTTGAGTGCAAGGTTGGGCTCACGGGTTTCAAGTGGATTGCCAAAATGATCCGGGATTTTCCGCAGCAACAGTTTATTGGCGGCGGCGAGGAAAGCTTCGGGTTCATGGTGGGCGACGCCGTGCGCGACAAGGATGCGGTGGGCGCTACATTGCTCATCTGTGAGATCGCCGCACAGGCCAAGGCTAATGGCTCCACGGTTTACGGGCAATTGCAGCAACTTTTTGTGCGTCACGGATTTTATAAGGAACACCTGGTTTCATTGACCCGCAAAGGTATTGAAGGGGCCGTCCAAATCAGGCAGATGATGATAGACATGCGCGAACGCCCGCTGGCCGAGATTGCCGGGCAACGCGTCCTGATGGTGGAGGATTACCTGGCCTCTACCGCCAAGAATTTACTGACCAGCGAGGTAGAAGAGCTCACAATTCCCAAATCGGACGTTTTGATTTATTACACCGAGGACGGTTCCAAGATCGCGGCGCGCCCCAGCGGGACTGAACCGAAGATCAAGTTTTACATCTCGGTGCACGAAAAGATCACTTCGACCGCCGAGATCGCTCAGGTGGAAGCCGATCTTGACACCCGCATCCGCAACATCCTTCAGGATCTGAATATTATTTGATGAGCAACTTCAGGAAAATAGTGCCCTTTGCAATGCCGTACAAAAAATACGCGTTGCTCAATATAATCTTCAATGTCCTGTACGCGTTGTTCTCGACGCTGTCGTTCATCGCCCTGATTCCGATGGTACAGGTGCTCTTTGACCAGGCCAAACGCGTTACCACCAGGCCGCAATACACTGGCCTTGCCGATATCAAGACCTATCTTGAGCAATCCCTGGGCTATTTTATCACGACAACGACTGATACCTACGGCGCCGGGACAACCCTGGCCTATATGGTGGCGGGAATCATCACCATATTTTTGCTTAAAAACCTGTGCGATTATATGGCGATGTTTTTCATCACCTTTATGCGCAACGGCATGCTTCGGGACATCAGGACGGCGATGTACAAGAAAATCATTGAACTTCCGATTGCCTTTTTTAGCGAAAAGCGCAAGGGTGACACGATGGCCCGGATTTCAAGCGATGTGAGCGAGGTGCAAAACTCATTTCTGGCAATCCTGGAACTCGCCGTCAAGGAACCCATGACCATCCTTTTCACGATCATCGCGATGTTTATGATCAGCGTAAAATTAACGCTGTTCGTATTTATCTTCATTCCGATTTCGGGATACGTTATCTCGATGATCGGCAAGCAACTCAAGCGCCGGAGCAAGCGCGCACAGCAGGAACAGGGCGCATTCCTCTCCATTATTGAGGAAACCCTGGGCGGCCTCAAGGTAGTGAAATCCTACAACGCCGAACCGTATTTCCAGGGAACCTTTAAAAAGTCGATCGAGAGATTCTTTACCCTGAGCAACAGCATCGGGAACCGTCAGAACCTCGCATCCCCGGTATCGGAATTCATGGGCATTACCATCATCGCAGTACTTTTGTGGTACGGCGGAAACATGGTTTTGGTCGAAAGGTCGCTTGACGGCTCGACGTTCATCGGCTACATGACCCTAGCCTACAATATCCTGACCCCGGCCAAGGCGATTTCAAAGGCGTCGTACGCGGTTAAGCGCGGCGAGGCTGCCGCCGACAGAATCCTTGAGATTCTCGCCCAGGAAAACCCGATCGTGAGCAAGCCGGCAGCTATTTTCAAGGATTCGTTTGAGCGCGGCATTGTGATTCGCGACATGAATTTCAAATACGAAAAGGATTATGTTCTGAAGGATTTCTCGCTGGAAATCCCAAAAGGCAAAACCGTGGCTTTGGTAGGCCAATCAGGGAGCGGCAAAAGTACAATTGCAAATTTGCTGACGCGGTTTTACGATGTCAGCACGGGATCAGTGGAAATTGACGGTGTTGATATCCGCGACCTGGACATTCACTCGCTCAGAGGCATGATGGGCCTTGTAACGCAGGACAGCATTCTTTTTAACGATACCATTCGCAATAACGTGGCCCTGGGCAAACCTGACGCCACCGACGAACAAATCATGGAAGCGCTCAAGATCGCGAATGCATTCGAATTTGTAAAAGACCTTCCGCAGGGCATCCACACCAACATCGGCGATAGCGGAAACAAGCTTTCGGGCGGACAAAAGCAGCGCCTGAGCATTGCGCGCGCCGTCCTGAAGAACCCGCCGATCATGATCCTGGACGAGGCAACATCGGCACTTGACACAGAAAGTGAACGCCTTGTTCAGCAGGCACTTGAAAACATGATGCAAAACCGCACCTCAATCGTGATCGCGCACCGCCTCTCCACCATCCAGCGCGCCGACTCCATTGTGGTCATGCACAAAGGCCGAATCGTGGAACAGGGCCGCCATGAGGAGCTTATTGCCCGTGACGGAACATACCGCAAACTGGTTTCGATGCAGTCATTTGACTGACCAGGTGATTGATCAGGCAGCCATATTACGACATTCCTGGGCGCAGGCCCGGCAAGCTTCGGCACATTGGCGGCAGTGATCCTCCTCGTGTTTTGCACATTCATCGGCACAGGCCTGGCAGGCATCGGCACAAAGCGCACAGATTCGGGCAGCATGCGAACTGTTGAGCGACATGGTCTGGGCAGCCGCCTGGCAAAGCGCCGCACATTCCAGGTCCAGTTGTATGCAACGTGCCATCATTTGGACGTCTTCTTCTTTGAGGCACGATGAAGCACAGTGGTTGCAGGCCGCCATACAACGAAGGCAAGCCTCAATACAGGATTGATGTTTGTTCATGACTTCAAATTTTACACTTTCAATTTACGAATTCGATGATGGACAACCTACCTAAATGGTGATTTTAACGGGCAAATAACATCGGCAACCCTTTCAAATTGTTAACTTTAGGCAGCATGTACGTTTTAAATCCCATTCTCCGCCTGACCGACGATCCCGACACGGTGATCTGGAAATACATGGACTTGTCCAAGTTTTTGGACCTGTTGCTATCCAGGCGGTTGTTTATGGCGCGGTCAGACAAGTTCGAGGACCAGTACGAAGGAACCTTTAGCGAGCCCACTTTTGAAGAGATGAAAAGGCTTTCGGCAGATAACCCGGGCTTTTTGCAGTATTACAAATCGCACCGCGAAAAAGTAGTGGTGAGCAGCTGGCACATCAATGAATACGAATCTTTCGCCATGTGGCAGATCTTTACCAAAACCAATGAAGGCCTGGCGATCTGCTCCACGGTAAACCGGCTGAAAAATGCGCTCGAACCGGAACAATTGACCACGCAGTACATTGGCGAAGTGAATTACATCGACTACAAAAAAGAATTCATTCCCTTTGAAGATGATTTCTTTCCGTTCCTTTTCAAACGCAAGAGTTTCCAATATGAACGCGAAATCCGGGTGTTGACCGATATGTCATCTTCCGGTCAATATATCAATGACGGAATCAAAATCGATGTCAATATCTGTGAACTGATTGACAAGATCTACATTCACCCGAAATCAGAGAACTGGTACAAGAAACTTGTCATTGACCTTTTGGACAAACTCGGGTTTGATTTCAGGATAGAAAAATCAGATCTGGAGAGCGAAATCCTGATTTAGACCGGGTTGTATGGAACCGCAGACCATTCCTTTGCCGAAAGGTCGACATAGTTGTAATGCAGCGTGTCGTCTTTGTCAAACTCACCGTTCTTGTTGGTGTCTTCAATAGTGCGGAAATAAAGCCTTCCGGATTCGGGAACAATTTTCCAGTCAATCAGTTCCTGCATATCGGGCGAAACCTTTACAAATCCTTCGCCTCCCAGATAACTTAAATACAATGACCGTATGTCCGATTGGTCAAGCCGGCCGTCTTTGTTGGTATCGCTGTCGCTCAGGGTATAGACAAAAACCTGTTTGCGGATTTTCTCGGCTACCGCCGTGAGGTAGGTCGCGCTTTGGATCATCACCGGTTCATTGGTAAGCACCATCAGTGAATCAGTACCCATCCGTTGGAATTTGAGGTTCCGGAGATAGCCTGTGATCTCAAATTCGCCGTAATTTGAAATATTATAGGAAACATCATTATAGCTGCGGGAGCCCGAACGCGAACCGTCCATCACGCGCAAATCACCAATGGGATGGACCAGAAAATCAGTCCCGGTGATGGGGATTGGCAAATCGGCGATCTGGATGTTTGAGGTATCCACCGCGGGCACGGGTGCCGGTTTTGCTTTCTGGGTATCATAAATAACCTTGGGCTTTTCGGGGTCTTCCTTTCGGCACGAGGCAAACATCAGTGCAAGGGCGGCGAGATAGAGGGCGGTTGGCTTCATGAATGTAAATATAATGAAAGATGGCGAATGACAAATGACATTTGAGATTAAGAGGAGGACCGCCAGTGGCTGTCAGTTACGTCCCCGTTCGACAATTGACATTCGACATTTAGTATCAAAGCCTCGCGCTCAATTTCACATTAAAGACCCTGGTGGTCATGTAATTGGGGATGCCGTATTGATTTTTGGTGTAAACATCGCGAACCCATGTATTGGTAATCGCGTTCTGGTTGTTAAAAAGGTTGAAGATCTCCAATCCCAAAGAAAGCTCCCTGAACTTGCTCAGCCAGTGGCCATCGGGACGATTCCTGTTGGAATCAGCGAGGATATAGGAAAAACCAGCGTCGGCGCGGCGGTAATCCCGAAGCCGTGTCTGATATTGATACGAGTCGGCGTAGGATGGCGATCCGCCCGGGAGCCCGGTATTGTACACCAGATTGAGGTAAACCTTGACATTGGGGATGTTGGGCATATAGTCCTGGAACAGTATCCCGAACTTGAGCCGCTGATCGGTTGGCCTGGCAATAAACCCGCGGTTGTCGATATTTTCCTCGGTACGCATGTACCCGAAGCTCAGCCACGACTCGGTTCCGGGGACAAATTCGCCGTTGAGCCTGAAGTCAAGCCCGTAGGCATAAGCCTCGGCATTGTTGTTGGCGCGGTAGCGGATGCGGACATTTTCAAGGGTGTATGAATTTACATCGCTAAGGAATTTGTAGTACGCTTCCGAAACAAACTTGAACGGCCGCTCCCACATCCTGAAACTGTAATCATTGCTGAGTACCAAATGCGCCGATTGCTGCGCCTTGACATCAGGCCTCACCGCGCCAAGCGAATCGCGCAATTCCCGGTACGAAGGCGGCTGATGGTACAATCCTCCCGAAATCCGGAAGACCATGTCGCGGTTCCAGTCAGGTTTGATGGCAAACTGCGCACGCGGGCTAAAAGTTGTTTGCGATTTTCCGGTCACACCGGCGGCGGAAACCTTCCAGTTGTGCGCCCGGACCCCGGCATTGTACCAGGCTTGGTGATTGCCAATCGAAGATTTGCGGCTCCATTGCACATATCCTGAAAAGCGGTCAATGTTGACCAGGTTTTTGGCGCGGACATTCTGATACGGGACCAGCGGCCCGGTATACGGGTTGTAGGGCTGGTCATTGACGGGAAGGTCCAAAACGGGCGGATTGAGCGAAAACCCCGCCGAATCAATCACCTCCCACTCCACCACCCGGTCACGGATATCTTCGCGGGTGTATTTGAAGCCCCATTCCACCTGGCTGCTTCGCACCGTATGCAAGCCTTTTACCTCACTGTTGACAATTAGGGCGTCAAGGTCATTGCGCGCGTGGTTGAGCTGCGACCCGATGGCCCGGCTAAAGGTCACGTCGCCAAAAGTCTCTGATCCTATACTGGCATCAACCTCGCCCAGAAAATACACGGCCAGGATATCAAAATATTCCTGTTCCAGGGTGTGGTAGCCTGAGGCGATAAATTTTAAGGTAAAGTTGTCATTGACATTGAAAACCGACTTCAGCGCGCCAAAATACGTGTCGTACCTATCTTTTTCCTGCCCCTGATAAAAGACCTGCAATGCGATGGGCTCGTCAATGGTGCCAAAATTGGTTTGCCGGGTAAGCGGCTTGTAATTGTATTTGTTTTGTGAAATGTTGCCGATGAAACTCCACTGCCAGCGTGTCGAGGCGTCGAAGGTCACCATGGCCTGCACGTCGGCAAAGGTCGGGCGAAAATTGCTTTCAGTTTCCTGGCTGTTCACCAATAGGCTGTTGTCGCGGTACCGAAGGCCGACGATCCCGGACCACTTCTGGTTCCTGGAGGCAGTCTCGGCAGTCAGGCTTCCGCCCAGCAAACTGGCCTCGGCCATAAGTCCGAACCTGGTGGG
This sequence comes from Bacteroidota bacterium, assembly GCA_023437485.1. GTDB lineage: Bacteria > Bacteroidota > Bacteroidia > Flavobacteriales > Flavobacteriaceae > Flavobacterium. Next base: position 22,525 of record JAEZGB010000025.1, on the reverse strand, counting down.
CCTGCGATAGGTAATGTCCAGTACCGACGAGAGTTTGTCGCCGTACTTGGCCTGGAAACCGCCCGCCGAAAAATCGACGTTCTGGACCATATCGGTATTGGTAAAGCTCAGTCCCTCCTGCTGGCCGCTCCTGATCAGGAACGGACGGTAGATTTCAACTTCGTTCACATAAACGAGGTTTTCGTCATAATTGCCCCCCCGAACGGCGTATTGGGTTGACAGTTCGTTGTTTGACGATACACCCGGCAGGGTTTTCAGGATGTTCTCGACACCGGCATTTGCTCCGGGAATCTTCCGCACCACGTCTGGTTCGATCATGGTGATGCCTTCGGCGCGCCTGCGGTTGCCGGCCGTAATGGTGACCATACCCAATTGTTCGGCCTTGTCGGTCATCACCACGTTAAATTCAAAATCCTCGTTTGGCCTGAGCTGAATGCGCGCGGTTGATCTTTTGAGGACCGCGTGCGTAAACTCGACCGTGATTTCGCGCCCGGCCGGGACCTGCACCAGGTAAAATCCATTTTCATTTGTCGAGGTAAATCTATCGTCGGCACGGACATCGACACCCGGGACCGGGAGGCCGTTTTCATCCAGGACGATACCTTTGAGCCTTGCTATCTGTGCCGAAACCGAGACGGCCAACAGCATGAAAAGGCCTGAAAGTAACGCGGTAAAAGGTTTCAAATGAGGAGTTATTTGGTTTTGCTTTTGAAAAAGTGCGTTTCAAAGATAGCAGAATTTCCTACATTGTCAGTGACGATGACTTTTAAATCATTTCGGCCGTCGTCAAAAATACCGTCGTCAAAATGATGCGTGATGCGCGCTTGTTTGTACTCATATTCAAACAGTATAAATTTGCCGTTCAGATAGCCTTTATATTCCTTGATTCCCGAGAGATTGTCGCGGATTTGCAGCGAGAGTGTTTTTTGGGATGAAATCCACTTTCCTTCCAAATTTTTTGGAGCCGTGATCACAGGCGCGACGGTGTCCTTGGCGAGCGCAAACTGGCCCAGGGCGCGCATCCTGGCCTGCAAAACGCCGTCTTTCCGGGAAGTGAAGTTAAATGAGGGCTTTCCGTTGTTCATCGTCGCGATAAAAGTCTTGTCAATATCCTTTTCAGGAACGTTTTTGAAAGTTACGGTAAAGTTCGTGTGCACCGGAACGTGCTTGTTATTGAGCGAAAGCACCCCGTTGGCCACGCTGAAATCCAGGTAAAATGGATCATAGAAGGCACCTGCTGGAAAAAAAACAGAGATATCGTCCTTTTCAAAATTATAGTCTTTTCCAAGTTCGATATAATACGGCGTTACCGACGGAGCAACTTCGGCAACCGGTTCCGCTGACCATGCCAACGGGATGTTCACCGTGCTTTTGTTGCCTTTATAATCGCCGAGTTCTAGCCGATAGGTGCCTGAAAAATTCGGTTCCATGGTAATGATTCCATTGTTGGCGTCAGGGTGCAACAAACGCAATGGATAGGGATTGAGCATGAACATTTTTTGGACGCGCTGACCGGTTGTTTTAAAACGCGGATAATCAATCAGCGCGTTCAGGTAGCGGGTCTCGTCAAAATGATAGGTGTCAAACCTGCACCCGAAGGCGTGTGTCCCGTTGAGATAGCCATCGGCTTCATAAATACCGTTGCGGTTGGCCGAATTGCTGTCCATGTCATAACCGCTAAAGCCAAACCCGATGCGCCCGTTGGCCGAAACTTTCTCGGCCAGGTATGTGCCTTCACCCTGCTTGGAAAGGCCAAGGACTATGGGAACTGTAGATTTGTTGACCGAAGACTTTGAATCCAGCGGGTAGGCAACCACCGAGGTAACCACCGGTTTTTTAGCATCGGGCAATTGGATGTCATAGCCAAAGAACAAGGGGTTGATGATGTTCTCGGTTTTGGTATCGCGGATCTCGAAGTGCAGATGCGGGCCCTGGCTTCCGCCGGTGTTGCCGGAAATGGCGATGACCTCCCCTTTCCTAACCGGAAGCTCCTCCGGCTTGGGAAAAACTTCAATTTCATAGGACTCCGCCTTGTACTGCGCGGCCTTGATATAGCGCTCGATGGCACCGGCACCGCGCTGGAGATGGCCGTAAACCGTAGTGTAGCCGTTTGGATGCGTCACATAAATTGCCTTGCCGTAGCCATAGGATGAGATCTTGATCCGCGACACATAGCCTTCGGCGGCCGCGTAAATATTGAACCCTTCCTTTTGCTGGGTCCTGAAATCCAGCCCGGCGTGAAAATGGTTGGACCTCAATTCACCAAAATTCCCCGAAAGCTGAAGCGGGATGTCAAGCGGCGGCCTGAAGTAATCTTTAGGATAAACCTGTGCCACCAGTGGCGTGCAGAGAAGCAACAAAGCTGCAATCAATCTCATCTCGGACGTTTTTTGCTAATATAGAAAATGGCCGCAACTCTGGCCCGCAGATTTCCCTCCTAAAACGTTAATATTCAAAAATATTATCGCAACCCGCTGATTATCCACGACAAAAAAATGGTTAAAATATTGTTATATTCCTCAGGAATACTAACTTTGTGGGATTAAGCAACGCAAGGTGCCGATGAGCGAATTAGGACCTGTTATCGACTCCCTTGAAGGCCGGATCAACAAATTGCTGACCCGGTTGAACCAGTTGGAAAATTCCAACGTGGAACTCAAAAAGGAGTTGGATAACGCCAATGCCATCATCGGGGCGCAAAGAAAGGAGATCACGGGATTAAAGGATTCAGTTGACTCATTAAAGGCCGCCAACGCATTGCTGGGCAGCGAAGAAAACAAACGAGATACCAAGCTCAAGATAAATTCACTGATCCGCGAAATTGATTACTGCATCGCGCAGCTTGCCGAATAATGGGAGAGAAACTCAGGATAAAACTTTCAATCGCCGACAGGGTCTATCCCCTGACGGTTGACATTCAACAGGAAGAAGGCCTGAGGAGCGCCGCACGAAAGATCGAAGCGATGATCAAACAGTTCGAGGAAAATTACGCCGTGCGCGACAAGCAGGATGTACTTGCGATGTGTGCGTTGCAATTTGCCTCCCAACTTGAACAAAAGCAGTTGGACACCGTGGCCATTGACCATGAATCGGTAGACAGGCTAAACCGGATCAACGAACTGCTTGCCGAGCATCTCGAAAAATGACGTTCTTTTAAATAACTAAGATACTGCCCGCATTAGTTCTTATTTGATAAACTCAACACTAACAATGTGAAATGGGTGAATCGCCGCTGCTAAAGCATGCTGCCTTTGTCGCAGAAGCTTGATACAGCGCGTTAGCTCAAAACTTGTCCTTACGAGTTTACTGAATCTCTCTGATGCGGGCTTTTTTTATATAAACCCTAAAAACAAAATGGACAGTACTTTACTTTTAATTATCACGGGTATCATTGGGCTCGCCGCGGGCTTTGGTATCGCCAAATTCATAGAAAAAAACCACGCGTCAAATATGCTCCGCAACGCCAGGAAAGAGGCCGGTGCCATCCTTAAAGACGCCAATCTCGAGGCCGAAAACCTCAAAAAAGACAAAATACTTCAGGCCAAGGAAAAATTTATCGAACTTAAGGCCGAGCATGAACAGGTAATCCTGGCCCGCGACAAGAAAGTTGCCGAAATTGAGAAAAGGGTTCGGGACAAGGAATCGCAGGTATCGGGTGAATTGGCAAAGGCCAAAAGAATCAACGACGAATTTGAGGCCAAAACCGCCGAGTACAATGCCAAGATCGAGGTGCTTGACCGCAAGACACAGGAGGTTGAGCGGATGCACAAAAGCCAGATGGAACAGCTTGAAGTGATCTCAGGGCTTTCAACCGATGACGCTCGCGAGCAGCTTATTGAAGGGCTCAAGGCCGAGGCCCGCACCAAAGCCATGTCGCACATCCAGGACACGATTGAGGAGGCGAAACTCACCGCGCAGCAGGAGGCCAAGAAAATCATCATCAACACCATCCAGCGCGTCGGGACCGAGGAGGCCGTGGAGAACTGCGTTTCAGTATTCAATATTGAATCGGACGACGTGAAAGGCCGTATCATTGGACGGGAAGGACGCAATATCCGCGCCCTGGAAGCCGCCACCGGGGTTGAAATCATCGTGGATGACACCCCAGAGGCCATTATCCTTTCATGCTTTGATCCGGTAAGGCGTGAAATTGCCAGGCTTGCGCTTCATAAACTGGTCACCGACGGGCGTATTCACCCCGCGAGGATTGAAGAAGTAGTGGGCAAGACCGCCAAGCAAATCGAGGACGAGATTATCGATGTGGGCAAGCGCACCGTGATTGATTTGGGAATCCACGGACTGCACCCTGAACTCATCCGCGTGGTTGGCCGAATGAAGTACCGTTCGTCATACGGGCAAAACCTGTTGCAGCACTCACGGGAGGTGGCAAAGCTTTGCGGGATCATGGCCGCCGAACTCGGGCTCAATGTCAAACTCGCCAAACGCGCCGGGCTTCTGCATGATATCGGGAAAGTTCCTGAAACCGAAAGCGATCTTCCGCACGCCCTTTTGGGTATGCAGTGGGCCGAGAAATACGGCGAAAAAGAAGAGGTTTGCAACGCCATTGGCGCACACCACGACGAGATAGAAATGAAATCATTACTCTCGCCAATTATTCAGGTATGCGACGCCATTTCGGGGGCAAGGCCGGGCGCACGCCGACAGGTGCTGGATTCTTATATCCAACGCCTCAAAGACCTTGAAGACATTGCCTTTGGGTTCAGCGGTGTCAAAAACGCCTACGCGATCCAGGCCGGCCGTGAATTGCGGGTGATCGTGGAAAGTGAAAAAGTGAGCGACGAGAAAGCCGCGAGCCTTTCATTTGAAATCTCGCAAAAGATCCAAACCGAAATGACCTACCCCGGACAGGTCAAGATTACCGTAATCCGGGAAACCAGGGCGGTAAATATTGCAAAATAAAGGAAAGCTGCTTAATGCAGCTTTTTTTTTGCAATCAGGTACGGCAAAATTATCGGAGCAAGGAAATATCCAGGTTCAAGTTGAACAGGTTGATAACCGTCAACTCCAGGGGTGCGCACTCAGCTTTTGACTGACGACTGATAACTGACGACTGACAACTGACAACTGACGACTGCCTACCTAATTCAGGAATATTTTCTCAATTTCAGTGTGGCCCATCGGTTTTAGGTAGTAGTCGCAAACCTCTTCGCGGTACTGACGGGCGCGGTCACGGTCCATTTCATTGTCAGACGAACTCACTACATACACCCTGGGTACAGTGCCCAACCTGAGTTTTAGCGTACGGAATTCGTCAAGGAATTGCCATCCATCCAGCACGGGCATATTAATATCCAAAAGAATCACATCTGGAAAAAGTTCAGGAGAATCAATCTTGGTCCGGAGGCGCTCAATGGCTTCCAACCCGTTTTCAAAAAACACAAGTTCGGTATCCGGATCCTGGCGGGCTATCAATTTTCGGACAATGAAATGAAAAATTTTATCATCGTCAACGATAAAGATTTTTTTGGGTTTCATAGTGATTGGGGCACTTTTTTTCAGGCGCAAAAGTAGATAAAAATAAGGGAACCGCTATTCTTTTCGAGGGTGAAAAGTGTTAACGATCTTTGTTAAATGCCTGCGGTCCAGGTGTACATATATTTCAGTGGTGGTGATTGACTCATGCCCCAGCATCATCTGGATGGAGCGAAGGTCGGCGCCGTTTTCAAGCAAATGTGTGGCAAAAGAATGCCGAAGCGTGTGCGGGCTGATCACTTTGGAGATGCCCGCCTTTGCCGCAAGTTCCCTGATAATGGTAAAGATCATCGCCCTGCTGAGTGTCTTGCCGCGGCGGTTCAGGAAGAGGGTGTCTTCATGCCCTTTAACGGGGCTTAAATGCACCCGCACCTGATCTTTATAGGTGTTGATCAGCTGTTGGGTGAAGGGCGCCACCGGCACAAACCGTTGCTTGTTCCCCTTTCCCGTGACCCGAAGAAAGCCCTCGTCAAAAAAGAGGTCGGAAACGCGAAGTGAAACCAGTTCCGAAACCCTAAGCCCACACCCGTAAAGGGTTTCCAAAATGGCCCGGTTGCGCTCGCCTTCCGGGGCCGAAAGATCAATGGCGGCAATGAGCGCGTCAATTTCTTCAACTGACAGCGTATCGGGCAACCGGCGCCCGGTTTTAGGTGCTTCAACAAGTTCCATCGGATTGTCCTGGCGGTAATCTTCAAATATCAGCCAGGAAAAGAAACTCCTGAGGCCTGAAATAATCCGGGATTGCGAGCGGGCATTGACCTCACCTGAAACTTTGTATATGAATTGCAACAAAACATCGGAACCAATGCTCACCGGCGATTCGTTCGGGAAGTGCTCGTCTAGAAATATGCACAGGCGCTGCAGGTCAAAACCGTAGTTGTCAATTGTATTGGCCGACAAACCGCGCTCAATGCGCAGATAGGACTGGTATTGCCTGATAAACGAAACCCATTTTTGCATGGGGTTCAAGATAGCAAATCAGATGTCCAATCGAAAATCCAAAAATGGTTTACATAATTATTTATCCAAAGTTATACTTTTTAAACATATCTCAGTCAATAGCTTGAAAATCTGATAATTGTTTAAAAAATAAAGTTAATTAAACGTAAATTAAGACTTCTTTGCATTTAAGCCAGGCCCGCACATCATAATTTTGGGATACTAACTTGTAAAATAATTATTATGAAAATGATCAAGAAAATGGCCCTTGCCCTGGCAATTATCACAGGTTCGGCCATCAATGCACAGGAAGCCGATAACACAATGGACAAGACAGCGAGTTTCGGCGTAAAAGGCGGTGTCAACTTCTCAACCATATCGGGCGATGATTTTGACAGCCCGGACTCCCGGACCAGTTTTCACGTAGGTGTACTGGCCGAATTCCCGATGACGGATATGTTCTCACTCCAAACAGAGGTACTGTATTCAGGACAGGGATTTGAATTTGACGTGCCGGGAATTGACGGCGGTGAACACGTAGAGTACCAATTGGATTACCTCGCCATTCCGGTATTGGCCAAGTTTTACCTGACAAAGGGATTCAGTGTTGAAGCCGGTCCGCAGTTTTCATTTGTTGTAAATGAGGAATTGGACACAAATCCAACCGATGACCCCGGAGATACAAATCTTGACAATGCCGAATCATTTGCGATGGGCATAGCCGGTGGTTTGACTTTCCAAACCGATATGGGACTTTTTGCCTCCGGTAGGTATGTGTATGGCCTGACCGACGTTTTTGACGGAATCGATTCAAAGAATTCCGTGTTCCAGATTGGCATCGGGTATAAATTTTAACAATCTGCCATAAATGAAAAAGCCTCCCAAAAGGAGGCTTTTTGCATTATTATAAATCAATGATTAGAACTTGTAAACAAGACCAAGGTTGATTTGAGAAAGGTTTACGCCAATTCCGAATGAATCTGTAGACTCGGCACCGTCGTAATCAGGCTTTGAAGTCTCGTAGCTCAATACACCAACTGAAGCCTCAAGTGCGAAGTTCGGCGAAATGAAGTAGTTCACGCCTGGAGTCAGGGCAACCTCAAAACCGTTAGCTTTGATGTCCTCGTCGATTCCCTCAACTTCCATGTTCATGGTGTTGTAGTTCAAACCAAGTTCAGCAAAGAAAGAGAACTGGTTTGCAGGAGTTGCATACCAACGACCAAAAGCACCAATTGTCAACATGTTAGTCTTAACTTCGGCTTCGGCAGCGATTACGTCAACAAACTCGTCGCTGGTTGTTCCCTGATAACCCAACATACCACCGATGGCGATGTTGTCGCTAACAAAGAAACCAACGCGTGGCATAATGTTGAACTCGTTGAATTTAACATCACCGGTCGATTCACCACGGTAACCAACCGAACCAGACATAAAGACATCGCCTTTAGTCCATCCGCCCAAGTCTCCGCCGCCACCTTGGGCTGCCCCTGAAGCTGGATCACCTTGCGCGTTTGCAAATCCGAATACGAACAATGCCGCTGCAGATAAAAGAACTTTTTTCATTTTTTGATTGTTTTAAAATTCGGGGCAAATGTATAAGAAAAAATAACACGATAATCCCTGTTAATGATATTTTTAAGAAAATTGCGGGGTTTCAACGTTTTACAAAAGATTCGGTGGAAATTTTGTCGCAAAAAAAAGCCTCTCCGCAAGGGAAAGGCTATGGAAAATTGGCCTCGAGATATTAAAACCTGTAACCAAGACCCAGCATTACACCTGAATTCTTAAGGTCTCCCTCACTCTCATTTATTGAAGTGAGCCCAAGGTTGTACCTTAGATCGAACATCAGCCCGATAGGCAGTTCATATCCCAAACCGGCACCGAGCCCCACATCGGTTGACTTGAGAGCCTCATCAACACCGTCCTCGGCGGTACCGATTTTAAAGGCGATCTGCGGCCCGGCCTGCAGGTTAAAGCCCTCGGCCACATAGTATTTGAACATCAGTGGGATTCGCAGATAAGTGATGCTGAAGTCAACATCATTAAATTCTGTATCCCCGGTGGCTCCTTCTTTGGACACCAAAAGTTCTGGCTGGATGTGGAAATTCCCGGAAATTGGCACATCGGCCAGACCTCCTACATAAAAGCCGGTGTTTCCTTTCCATTCGCCATCACCGGTGAAATTAGTAAACTGAACCCCTGCCTTGATTCCAAATTTAGTAACGTCAGATTGTGCACTGGCAAACGCACTTAATAAAATGGCTGCCGATAAAATTAGCTTTTTCATGATCAAATGTTTTGATTTTGGGCAAAGTTACCAACCGCTTGCCATTGCTGCGTTACAACATTATTTAACAAGCATATACGTATAAATTGAAATTCTGTAAACAACAAAAGCCTCCCCGGAGGAAGGCCCGCTCTTATTTATAGTATGAATTTAGAACCTGTAACCAAGTCCAATCTGGAAGTTGGTGGTTTTGATTTCTTCATTTCCGGTTCCGCCCCAATCCTGCAAACCTTGCTCGTCACCGATATTGGTGAGCCCCAAAGTATACCGCAAATCAAGGAATAACCCGGAATACATTTCATACGCCAATCCGAATCCAAGCCCGACATCCATGGATTTTGTGATCTCATCGGTAAAATCGTCTTCGGCAGCTACCTTGAATCCCAACGATGGCCCCGCCTGCACATTAATGCTTTCGGTTACATAATATTTGGCCATGATTGGAATCCGAAGAAAAGAAAGGCTGGAGCCATCTCCTCCCTCCATCGAGTACAAGACTTCAGGCTGGATATGAAAACTTGCTCCAACCGGCAGGTCAAGCAGACCGCCCACATAAAATCCGGTACCGCCGTCACTTTCTACATCGTCGCCGGTAAAATTGGAAAAATTGACTCCGGCCTTGACGCCAAATTTTAAGTCGGATTGTGCAAACGACACTGCGCTGGTCAATGCCAGTGCCAGCATAACTATTTTCTTCATGGTATTTTTTTTATAATCAAATGTAAATTGGATGACTGCCTGAAATGTTACAGGATTAATCGGCAAAATTGGACGACGAATGAAAATAGTATAAATAAAAAAAGCCCCTCCGTTTGGAAGGGCTTTTTAATTATTGTGAGATTTTAGAACCTGTAACCTACACCAATTTGGAATGCAGTGTTCTTGGCGTCAAAATCTCCTTCTCCGTCGTAAATGTTGTTCAGACCAAGATTGTAACGCAGGTCGAAGAAAAGACCCATTGGCAACTCATAAGCCGCACCAATTCCAAGACCAAAGTCCATTGATTTAGTAATCTCATCCATTGCGTCGTCCTCAGCAGCAACTTTAAATGCGATTGAAGGACCAGCCTGAAGGTTAAGTCCTTCCATAACGTAGTACTTAGCCATCACAGGAACTCTTAGGTAGCTGATGCTAGCTTCGTCTGCTCCCTCCATAGAGTACAACAATTCCGGCTGAATGTGAAAGTTTTCTGAGATAGCAAGATCCACAAGACCTCCAACATAGAAACTGGTCGCACCATCGGCGTCGAAGTCTCCAGTAATGTTTGACATGTTGAGACCGGCTTTGATACCAAATTTTGCACCGTCACCATCCTGAGCATTGGCAAATCCAAAAGCGAATACTGCCGCAACTGTTAAAATAATTTTTTTCATTTTTGTTTTGTTTAAAATTACTTAATTCAAAATTATAGGTAATAGCGCTGTACCACTGCTCATTACTTTATACTTATCAACAATTTTATCAACTTTAACAGGAAATAATTGGTGAAACATTTAAATTCTGTAAAGGCTTTTAGACATTTTGACGGTACTTTTAGTCGACTAAACAAAACCATCATGAAGAATCTAGCCATTATCCTGCTCTGCCTTGTAGGCATTCAGGCACAATCACAGGTATTCAGGCTTGGTCTCAAGGCCGGGCCCAATTTTGCGAATTTTAGCGGTGGCATCAGTGACCTCAATTACAGCGGCCGAACCTCGCTTCACGCCGGCGCGATTGCCGAGATCGGGCTAACGTCAAAATTTGCGCTGCAACCTGAACTGCTTTACTCCTCACAGGGTGCCGATGTGGACGGACTGGGCGACTTTAACCTGGATTACGTTTCAGTCCCGGTGCTTGCCAAAATATATATAATGTCTGACAAGCTTAGCCTTGACGTGGGCCCGCAGTTTTCATTTCTGGTAGAAGAGGCCCGGGAAGCGTATGAGAACGAGAGCTTTGATTTTGCCGTCGCCGGCGGGCTCAGCCTCCACCTTACCAAAAGTATCTTTGTCCAGGCCAGGTACACCGCCGGGCTTACCGAAGCCTCGCGCGAGGCCGAGGTGAAGAATTCAGTGGTGCAACTCTCAGTTGGGTATATGATATTTTGAGTCGTCAGTCATCAGTCGTCAGTAATCAGTCGTCGGTCGTCAGTATTCACGTAGACCCATAAAATAAACTATGAATAAATTTTTAATGTGAACTATTCCTACCTTTACTAAATGCTGTCGGTTCCATTTCTTTACTGACAACTGATAACTGACAACTGTTAACTATCCATGACCATTGCCATCATCAACGGCCCCAACCTCAACCTCTTGGGTACGCGAGAGCCTGAAATTTACGGCAGCGCGAATTTTGAACAATATATTAAGGAGTTGGAACAATCGTTTCCGGACTGCTCATTTACCTATTTTCAAAGCAACGTAGAGGGCGAGATCATCAATGCGCTTCAACAGGCCGGGACGAGCGCGCAGGCGGTCATTCTCAACGCGGCGGGTTATACGCATACTTCGGTGGCTATAGGCGATGCCGTCCGGGCAATATCAATCCCGGTGATTGAGGTACACATTTCCAACATTTTCGCGCGTGAAGAATTCAGGCATCAGTCATTTATCGCCCCCCACGCGAAGGGCGTCATTACCGGGTTTGGCCTTTCAGGCTACGGTATGGCAGTACAATATCTTCGCGACAAATCCAGAACATGAAAAAACTATTGTTGCTTGTCCTTTTCACGGTCACTGCGGCACATGCGCAAATCAAGGGCACGGTTACCGATGCCCAAAACAACCCGCTTCCGTTTGTTTCAATTTATCTTGACGACTCATTCCGGGGAACCACCAGCAACGATCAGGGTGAATATGAGCTCGCCATCCGGAAACCCGGCACTTACACCCTGGTATTCCAGTACCTGGGATACAAAACCCGCAAAGTTACCACGCGGGCCGAAGTTTTCCCGCACACCGTTGACGTGGCTTTGGTGGAAGAAAACATTGCGCTCAATGAAGTCGTGATCAAGCCCGGGAACAATCCGGCAAACCACATTATCCGCAACGCCATTTCCAGTCGCAAGGTCAATACTGACAAGGCCGCGCGCTACCGTGCCGACTTTTACTCGAGGGGAATTTTCCGGATTAAAGACGCGCCAAAAAAGGTGCTGGGAACCAAACTCGATATGTTTGACGAAGTGCTGGACTCCACCCGCAGCGGAATCCTGTACCTTTCGGAAACGGTCTCAAAAATCGTCTATGAAAAACCCGGCAAGCTCAAGGAGACCATTATCGCCTCCAAAGTAAGCGGAAAGGACAACGGTTTTAGCTTCAACAACGCGGCATCGGTAAATTTTGATCTTTATGAAAACACGCTGCCCTTTGAAGTTGCCGTGATTTCGCCCATCGCCTCAAATGCGTTCAGCTACTACAAATACTGGCTTGAGGGGACATTTTTTGAAGACGGCAAAACGGTGAACAAGATCCGCGTGACCCCTCGCCGCGACACCGAACCCGTAGTGGAAGGTTATATTTACATTGTTGACGATTCCTGGGCCATTTACGCTGCCGACCTATCTATCAAAGGCAACAGGATTCAGGTGCCGGCCATTTCCCTGCTCACCTTAAAACAGCAGTTCAGCTATAGCAAAACATCGGACATTTGGGTAAAAAACACCCAGGTACTGGATTTTGAAGCGGGGATGCTGGGCGTGAACCTTTCAGGCCGGTTTACATATGTGTACAGCAATTATGAGTTCGCCGAGCAATTTCCAAAACGCACTTTTACCGCCGAGGTCCTGACTTTTGAGCAGGGCGCCAATAAAAAGGATGACAGCTACTGGGACCAGATCAGGCCGGTACCGCTCACCCTGGAGGAAAGCCGCGATTACGGAAAGAAAGATTCGCTGCAGCAACGCCGCAATTCGCGCACGTACAAGGATTCGGTTGACAGAAAACGCAACAAGTTCAGTTTGTGGGACATCTTAACGGGTTACACCTACCGGAATTCATTCCGGAATGAATCTTACAGCTATGACGGATTGCTCTCCACCATTGGGTTCAACACGGTGCAGGGCTACAATTTTGAAACGGGTTTTTCCTACACGCGCCGCAACCCCGAAGCCAAGACTTACACCACAATCGGGGTGGAGGGCAATTACGGATTTTCAGAAGACCGATTGCGCGTTTCCGGTTATGCCACGCGTAAATTCAACAATATCACCAACCGAACCCTGACACTATCAGGCGGAAGTTCAATTGAACAGTTTAACCCCTCCGAACCCATCAGCCGCATCGTCAACAGCATCGCCACCACCTTTTTCAGGAAAAATTACATGAAATTGTATGACTTGAATTTTGCCAGGGCGAGTTTTCAGGAGGAGGTCACCAATGGGCTGCATCTTACCATTTCTACCGAATTTTCCAGGCGCAAGCAACTGTTCAACAACACCAACGAGTCCATTATCCGCAACAATAAAAAAGGTTACACTTCCAACAACCCGCTGGCGCCGGGCGACTTTACAACGCCTTTTTTTGAGACTCATCACCTGATCAAGAGCAGCCTCACGGCAAGAATGTCATTTGGCCAACAATACTGGATGCGCCCTGATGGGAAATACAACATACGCAACACCAGTTTTCCAATCGTGTTTGCCACTTTTGAAAAAGGCTATGCAGCCAGCAAGTCGCGGTATGAGTTTGACCACCTCCAGTTGCGGGTATCGCATGACCTGGATCTTTCAAATCTGGGAGTCGTGGGAATGAATGTGCGCGCCGGGAAATTTTTTGACGCCGATGGGATATCATTTGTTGATTACCGGCATTTTAACGGCAACCAAACGCATATCGGGCAAAACGTGCGTTACCTCAACGTGTTCAACCTGATGCCCTATTATGAGTACTCGACCAACAACCGCTATCTCGAGTCGCATGCCGAATGGGATGACCGCGGATTCGTAATGAACAAACTGCCGCTTCTAAAGCACTTGCGCTCCACGTTGGTCCTGGGTTTCCACAATCTCTCGATTCCCGAATCGCGGCCTTATACTGAATATGCCATCGGCCTAAACAATCTTGGTTTTGGCAAATTCAAAGTGTTCCGACTGGATTACCTGCGTTCCTACAACGGGCATGAATTCCGCGAAGACGGCCTTTTATTTGGATTGACAATCCTGAACTTGCTGGATTAAATTGGGACCAGAAACAATGTTTCGCAAATAAACCATTACGGTTTTCCCGCTAAAATTTCCGGTTAAAAAGTCTTATTCCCTCACAATTTTGGCACCGATCGCGCGGAGCCTCTCATCGATGTTCTCATAACCGCGATCGATCTGGTCAATGTTCTGGATGGTGGATGTACCCTTGGCCGAAAGGGCCGCGATCAAAAGTGAAATTCCCGCACGGATATCAGGCGATGACATAACCGTTGCCTTGAGCTGTGATTGGAAATTGTGTCCGATGACTACGGCGCGGTGCGGATCGCAAAGTATGATTTTGGCGCCCATATCAATGAGTTTATCCACAAAAAAGAGCCGGCTTTCAAACATCTTCTGATGGATGAGCACATCGCCCTTGGCCTGTGTGGCCACCACTAAAATGATGCTCAGAAGATCAGGAGTGAATCCCGGCCACGGCGCGTCGGCAATGGTGAGGATGCTGCCGTCTATGTCGGTCCTTATTTGATATGATTCGTGCGTTGGGATATAGATATCATCGCCCCGCCTCTCAATGGTGATGCCCAGTTTGCGGAAAACCGACGGGATGACGCCCAAATTTTCCCAGCTAACGTCTTTGATGGTGATTTCGCTTCGGGTCATGGCGGCAAGCCCGATCCACGAACCAATTTCAATCATGTCGGGCAAGATCCGGTGCTCGCATCCGCCAAGTGATTCAACTCCCTCAATGGTAAGCAGGTTTGATCCCACTCCGGTGATTTTGGCGCCCATCGAGTTGAGCATTTTGCAAAGTTGCTGCAGGTAAGGCTCGCACGCGGCATTGTAGATTTGCGTGGTTCCCTTGGCCAATACCGCTGCCATCACGATATTCGCGGTACCGGTTACCGACGCTTCGTCCAGCAACATCGAGGTTCCGGTCAGGCCCTCGGCGGCCTCGACACCGTAAAAGTGGTCCTCCCGATTGTAGCGGAACTTCGCGCCAAGGTTGATAAACCCTTCAAAATGGGTATCCAGCCTGCGCCGGCCAATTTTGTCGCCACCCGGTTTTGGAATATAGCCGCGGCCAAAACGCGCCAGCAGCGGGCCAACAATCATGATCGAGCCACGCAACGATCCGCCTTCTTTTTTGAAAGCTTCGGTTTCCAGATAGCCCACATTGACCTGGTCTGATTGGAAAGTGATGGATCCTTTGCCGTTTCGGTGGATTTTAACGCCCAAATTACCCAAAAGAGTAATGAGTTTGTTGACGTCGATGATATCGGGAATGTTGTTGATCGTGACTTTCTCCGGGGTTAACAGCACCGCGCATAAAATCTGGAGCGCCTCATTTTTGGCTCCCTGCGGCGTAATATCGCCCTTTAATCGGTGACCGCCCTCTATCTTGAATACTGCCATTTATTTGTTTCGGTTGTTCTTGTTTTGCTGTTTGCCGCTCTTTTGCATCTTTTGCTTTTGCGGACCGGGCAGCATCGATTTGTTTGACGATTTTTTATTGGTACGGATCAGGTCAGTTGAATTGACAAGCTCCTCGGCGCTTTCCAGCAGGTTGATCTTACCTCCGGAAAGTTCAAAAAGATGTTCAAAGATCACATCGTCCTTGACCGTATCCTTGTTCCACGAAAGATAAGATTTTTTCATGTGGTTGGCAATCACCTTGATGAGCGCGCTTTTAAGCTCACCGTCTTCCCATGAATTGGCTACATCAATCATATACTTGATGTTGTTGCCGTAAAACCGGTATTTCGGGAAATTTTGCGGATAACTAAGCGCGTCTGGCCTTAGCTGCAGCACCTCACGCGAGGGAATCGGGTACGGAGAATCAACATCGAGCTTAAAATTGGACATGATAAAGATCTGGTCCCAAAGTTTATGCTGGAAGTCAGGTACGTCCCTCAGATGCGGGTTCAGGCCACCCATGACCTGAATAATGTAACGGGCCATTTTATTGCGCTCATCGCGGTCCTCAATCCGGACGGCCTGCTCAATGAGTTTTTGCAGATGCCTCCCGTACTCCGGGATGATCAGGTGGGGCCGTTCGGCATTGTATTCGAGGAAATGGACCACGTCGCGGGCATTTTCCTTTTGATAATGTGTCGCCATACTTAAAGTGAGATGATTCCCTCAATGGTGGAAACCGCGATGTATTTGTCAATCACGCTTTGCGGGTCCTGCATTTGTACATTGATGGATATGCTTGTATAATTGCCGTTCTTTGATTTCTTGGTGTTGATCACCGCGCCCATCCCGTCAAATTCATGCTGTACCGCATCTGATTTTTGCTTATCGGTTGGGACAATGAACTTAAAAAGATAAATCGCCGGCCACTCATTCGCATTTTCCAGCTCAATCCTGAGCCGGTTAAAAAATTCTTCGCTCTTTTGGTTCATCGTAAAATTCAAAGACGCAAATATAAGGAAAGAGCAAAGAGCAAAGAGCAAAGAGCAAAGAAAATGGTGGCATGCGCAAGGTTAATGAATGTTAAATGAGTGAAGTAACTGATTGAAGGCTAATATTCACATCCTCAAATTTTCAAATCTTCCGATTTTCACATTATTCTTCCCTAATTTTGCACGCTCAACCTTTGCATGTGAACAAAGAAGTCGTAGTCCTTATCGGGGGGCCCGGGACAGGAAAAACCACCCTGATCACTGAACTCTCCGCGCGCGGGTATTGCTGTTACCCTGAAATCTCGCGCGAGGTTACTCTTGAAGCGCGCCGCCAGGGCATCGAGCAGTTGTTTTTGGAAAACCCCCTGCTGTTTAGCGAACTGCTGCTGGAAGGCCGCAAGAAACAGTTTCAAAGCGCTTTGGCCGAACCTCATCCGGTCATTTTTCTGGACCGCGGCATCCCGGATGTACTGGCCTATATGCACTATATTGGCGACAGTTATCCCGCAGGATTTGACGCTGCCTGCCACCAGCACCGGTATTCCAGGATTTTTTTGCTTCCGCCCTGGGAGGAAATTTACGTGAGCGATGACGCTCGGTATGAAAATTTTGAGCAATCCAAACTGATCCACGACCACCTTTGCGAAACTTATACCGGTTATGGTTATGAGCTTATTGAGGTGCCGAAGGGAACCGCATCGGAACGTGCCGATTTCGTCCTGAAGCATTGCACGGGCATTGTGCTATAAGCCGCGCTTGGCCACAAGTGATAATTGCGGAAAAACTGCACTTCGCCCCCGCGATTTTCACTAATTTCACATCTGAAGCGCCCGCTATGGACCCACTTGAAATACTAAATCGCCATTGGAAGCACAGCGCCTTCCGCCAACCGCAGCAACAGGTCATCGAGTCAGTGCTGGAAGGGCGCGACGTATTTGCGCTGATGCCCACCGGCGGAGGAAAATCAATCTGTTTCCAGGTCCCGGCGATGATGCGCGACGGAATTTGCCTTGTGGTGTCGCCGCTTGTGGCGCTGATGAAGGACCAGGTACGCAACCTGCAGGCCCGCGGTATAAAGGCGATTGCGCTCACAGGCGGGATCTCGTCCGGTGAAACCAGCGACCTTTTGGACAATTGCAGGTTTGGCAATTATAAGTTCCTGTACCTATCGCCTGAAAGGCTCCAAAACGATTGGGTGGCCGAACGGATCCGCGCCCTTGACATAAACCTCGTGGCCATTGACGAGGCGCATTGCGTTTCACAATGGGGACACGACTTTCGGCCTGCGTATCTTAAAATATCGGAACTCAAAACCTGGTTCGCGCAAACTCCGTTCATCGCCCTCACGGCCACGGCCACGCCCCGCGTAAAAGAGGACATCGTGCGCCTGCTTGGACTGAAGGACCCGGCCGTGTATCAAGTATCGTTTGCCCGGGAGAATATCGGGTATTTTGTAATGACGGCCGATGACAAAGTTTTTCGCGCGGCAAGCATCCTTGGGAAATATCCCGAATCATCCATCTTGTATGTGAGGAACCGCCGGGCGTGCATTGACACATCAGAACAGCTCAGGGCGATGGGGCTCACGGCAACCTTTTACCACGGCGGATTGCCTACTCGCGAGAAAGAAAAAAACATGCAGCTTTGGCTGGACGGAAAAGCGCAGGCGATGGTGGCCACCAATGCTTTTGGCATGGGCATCGACAAACCCGATGTGCGGACAGTGATCCATCTGCAACTGCCGGACAACCTGGAAAATTATTACCAGGAATCCGGAAGGGCGGGCCGCGACGGGGTTGATTCATTCGCGGTGATGATCACCGGGCCGCAGGATATCCTTGCAGCCCGCAACCAATTTCTATCGGTGTTGCCAAATAAAGCCGATTTGAAGGAAGTATTTGTGCGGCTGTGCAATTTTTGCCGAATCGCTTATGGCGAAGGCCCCGGCGAGGAATTCCGGTTCAACTTTAATGAGTTTTGTCTTCAATATCAGCTTAACCCCGCCAAAACCTATAATGCGCTGAATTTCTTGGACCGACAGGGAATCCTGACTTTATCACAGGAATTCGGCGAAAAAAGCACGGTACAATTCCTCGCCGAATCCCGCGAGGTCCTGCGGTACTGTTCACTGAATCGAACCGATGAGGAAATCGTCCTTGCCATTTTGCGCAGCTATCCGGGGATATTTGAACAGAAAACCTCTTTTAATCAGGAGATGATTGCCAAAAAAACCGCGCGCTCCGTGGCCGATGTGCAGGAGGTTTTGCAGCGGATGGCGCATTTGGGCATGATCGAATACCACGGAACCTCCAGCGACACCATGTTTTTGATGAATGACGTTCGCGAGGACGAGCGGACCATTAACCGGGTCTCGCGGCATCTTGAAACGCAGAACGCACTCAAGGTCTCTCAGATTGAATCGGTGATCCGGTACGTCAATACCACTGACCGCTGCCGCAGCAAAATGATTCTCGAGTACTTTGGCGAAACGATGTCGCCCGATTGCCAAAAATGCTCCTATTGTACCCGCAATTCCAAAAAAACAGCCGAACCCATCAGCGGACGCATCCTCAAACTGCTCCGCGAAAGACCGATGGACTCGCGCGAAATCCAGCAAACAATAGGTTGCGAACAGCAAGATGTTATCTTTGCGCTCCGGGAACTTTTGGAAAATGACAGCATTTTGCTTGAGCCCGGGAATCAATACACTTTAAAAAATGGATAAACTCAGGATCGTTTTCATGGGAACCCCCGGATTTGCAGTGGGGATCCTGGATTCGATAGTCAAGGCAGGTTACCAGGTTGCCGGCGTGGTGACCGCTCCCGACAGGCCGGCCGGCAGGGGGCAAAAGGTGCGGATCCCGGCCGTGAAGGAATACGCGATTGCAAATGGGCTTTTGGTACTGCAACCCACTAATCTCAAAGATCCCGAATTTATCGCCAGCTTGCAATCGCTCGAGGCCAACCTGCAAGTTGTGGTGGCCTTCAGGATGCTGCCGGCGGTGGTTTGGAAGATGCCGGCTTACGGAACCTTTAACCTTCACGCTTCACTTTTGCCGCAATACCGTGGCGCGGCGCCCATCAACTGGGCGATCATCAATGGCGAATCAACAACTGGTGTAACGACATTTTTCATTGACGATAAGATTGATACCGGCGCAATCATCCTTAAAGAGGAAATTCCGGTTGGCACTAACGAAAACCTTGGCAGTTTGCATGACCGGATGATGCAACTGGGAAGTACCGTGGTGATCAGGACCCTCGCGCTAATCCAATCAGGCCAGGCCAAAGCCAAAATTCAGGATGAGATTCCAAATTTGAAACCCGCGCCAAAACTCAACCGGGAAAACACCCGCATCGACTTTGGCCAACCCGTGGAGCGAATCCGCAACCTGGTCCGGGGGCTGTCGCCTTATCCCGCCGCCTGGGCGCAAATTGAAGATAACGGCCAGCAATATCAGGTGAAAATTTATGAAGCTCAGGCAATTCCTGAAGCACACGATTTTCCGGTGGGATGCATTTTGGCAGGCAGTAAAAAATTGAGGATCGCGTCAGCGGATGGTTTTGTCGAAATCACCGAACTTCAGTTTCCGGGAAAAAAACGGATGTCGGCAAAAGATTTTCTCAACGGCTATCCGCTAAGCCCCGCAGCCCGCGCCATTTAGGCCTCTGAATATTTCCTTATCAACAAATATTTCAAGTTATCAACAAAAAATCTGAAAATAGCCGCCAGGGCTTGCACAGTAAGGAATTCCTATTAAATTTGTTTCATTAACAAAATGTTTAACCAACAATTAATAACTTTTATTATGAACAAATCTGAATTGATCGATGCTATGGCTGCTGATGCAGGAATCAGCAGGAGCGCTGCGAAAATGGCCCTTGAGTCGTTTTTGAACAACGTTAGCGGTACGCTTAAGAAAGGCGGAAGGGTTTCACTGGTAGGTTTCGGATCATGGTCAGTATCTTCAAGAGCTGCACGTGATGGACGCAACCCGCAGACAGGCAAGTCGATTAAGATTGCCGCCAAAAATATCGTGAAATTCAAGGGCGGAGCTGAACTTGAAAATTCAGTTAACTCGAAATAGTCAAAAATAAATATTAAAAGCCTTCCGGATGCGGGAGGCTTTTTTTTTATATATTTAACTGACCGTAGATGGATAGAACCGCAATTATTTTCTAAATTTAATAAAAATTGCACCAAAATGATATCCGAAAAACTACAAAAAGGGCAGCTGCTGATTGCTGAGCCGTCGATTATCGGAGATCTCTCGTTCAACCGCTCGGTTATATTGCTGGCCGATCACACGAATGAAGGATCGGTTGGCTTTATCATCAACAAACCGCTGCGTTACACAATTAACGACCTGATCCCGGACATCCACGCCACGTTCAAGATCTACAATGGCGGCCCGGTTGAGCAGGACAACCTGTATTTTATCCACAATATTCCGGAACTGATTCCCGACAGCATCGAGATATCAAAAGGAATTTTTTGGGGTGGAGATTTTGAACTGACCAAAGCGCTGATCAACAGTGGTCATATCAAACGGAATAACGTACGTTTTTTCCTCGGTTATACCGGATGGGATGCGCAGCAATTGGAAAATGAAATGATGTCCAATGCCTGGATCGTATCTGAAAATATGTACGCGAATAAAATCCTTGGAAAGAGCGCCACAGATTTTTGGAAAGAAAAAATTCTCGAACTGGGTGGTGATTATCCGATTTGGTCAAACGCACCTGAAAACCCAATGCTCAATTAAAATCCGAGCGACTGGTTTAGCATCGCCGTCATCCTTGCCGCCTGATGGGTTTCGAATTTCTTTTTCCGGTAGAGGGTAACAGGTACTATTCCTGATATTACATTGGTAACCCATAATTCGTCGGCCTTCTGAATTTCAAATGGCGAAACCGGGCGTTCATTTACGGTCAATTCACCTGATTTTTTGGCCAGTTCGATAATTTGTTTGCGCATGATTCCGCTCAGGCATCCCTGGGTTACCGGCGGGGTAACAAGCTGCCCGTCGGCAATCAAAAATATATTTCCGTTAATAGCTTCGACAACATTTTTGGATTCATTGATCAATAGGCAGTTATCCAAACCATTTTCCTTCGCGTAGATTCCCGCC
Organism: Bacteroidota bacterium; assembly: GCA_023437485.1. Classification (GTDB taxonomy): domain Bacteria; phylum Bacteroidota; class Bacteroidia; order Flavobacteriales; family Flavobacteriaceae; genus Flavobacterium. The sequence goes on along the minus strand of JAEZGB010000025.1, from coordinate 1,144 downwards.
AGGATATGGACCATTTTGTTTGTGGTTTTAAGAGTGGACAACAGTTGAGCGCTCACCGCAAAATCCTTGTAAAGGTCCATTTCACAATAACCTTCGACCACGGGATATGCGGCCGATTCAAGCGGTTCGGCTAAAATATGCCAGTTAACCATTTGCGATGCGGGAAAGTAACGGCCACCGCCGTCGCGAAAAACCGTGAACCTCACCCGTGCCAGCAAGGGGCAATCATTGATTTGCGCGGCCAGGAGCGCCTGCTCTTCAAAAAATTCCATCGTAAAGGCCATCGGGATTTCCATCCGCAGAATCCGCATGGACGACATCAGCCTGAAATAATGGTCTTCCAAAAAAAGTACGCGGCCACCCGCAACCTTAAGGGTTTCAAAGACTGCATCGCCAAAAAGGAACGCTCGATTGGACCAAATATCCTGTTGTGGAGAACCGTTAAAAACAACCATAAAAAAAGCCCCGTTTGTGGGGCTAAAGATAAGTCTTTGGTTTAAACCGACCCAATCACGTGCTTGAGATCGGAAACCTGATTCTCCCACAGCAATTTGGCTTCCTCCAGTTCCTCTTCGTCAGCGTAATCAATGATCATCAGCGAAACGTCTTTGGTGATTTCGTCTTCAAGAATTCGCATTTCAAAGTAAAAATCGGTGTCCTTATCATTTTCATCCACCCAGCGGAATTTCACTTTTTCACCAGATTTTTTTGATGTCAACCTGGCGCGCTCCTGCGATCCGTCCCAAATGAACGTGAAATATTCCCCCCGTGAATTGACGTTGTCAGCAAACCATTCGGAGAGTCCCGATGGCGTAGAAATATACTGGTAAAGCAGTTGTGGCGATGAGTTCACCGGGAATTCCAATTCATAACGTACCTTCACGTTCATAGCATTAAATTTGGGGAAATATATACAATATAATTTAAACTGATATTCTTTTTTGCATTAAAATTTTGGCTTCGCAGCCTTGTGAAATTGTATATATACCCTATATTTGCACCCGCATTCAGGGCCTAGCCCAATGCTGAATCAAGGCGAGGTAGCTCAGTTGGTTAGAGCGCAGGATTCATAACCCTGAGGTCGAGAGTTCAAATCTCTCTCTCGCTACGAAAGTTTTTACTTTAAAATCAACGGTTTAGGTAC
>JAEZGB010000017.1 GCA_023437485.1 Bacteroidota bacterium | reverse complement strand
TACCCGGCGGGTGTTTACAACGTTGTTGTGAGCCAGGGGGCAGAGGTCAAAACGCTTCGCGTTGTGAAGAGATAACCATCAGCTCACTTTAAACTAAAAGCCTCCTTCGGGAGGCTTTTTTTGTTGTTAGTTGTTAGCGGTCAGTCGTCAGTTGTCAGTTGTCCGTCGATATCGAGGGGCTGAAGTGCGTACCTGTTGCTTTATTTTATCCTTGGTAAGTTTCCGGGTTACGCACGGCTGCGTGAGCGATGGCAACGGCATCCTTTTTACGTAGCGTAGCGGAGTAAAAAGATACAGTGAACAGCGCGACGGCGCATTAGAGTCAACCGAAAAATCTGGCTTATGACCGCGCCGGCACGCCCGAAAAGTTATAAGATCCCTTTGTTGAATGCCACCCCGAAATCCATAATGATGTAATCTGCTTTAGGATTTCTTTAATAAGGCTGTTCCGTAACTTTATGGAGCCTTAAAAAGCAAATTAATTAACCAAATCCAATGCTTATGAAAAAAATTTTACACGTCACATCACGGTTATTGATGATGTCGATGATGCTGCTCTTTGCGGCGAATTCAAATGGACAGTCGGCTGGTTTTAATGACACCTATCTCATTTTACAGCTTACCGGCAGCGAAACCTACTATGACCTCCAGGCCTCGACGGCCAATCCTGATTTTAATGGCGCGAATCTGGGAACGTTTTGTGGCAGCGAAACAAATGCATTGGTATTTAGGGGAGCTGAACACAATGTTTATAAATGCGGAGGATGTGACCTGACACAGACGCGGCTGCATTACCGCATTTACCAGCAGGGAACCACTCCGGGGGATTTTTTGGCAAATGATGTTGGGTACACCTCAGGCTTTGACAATCAATGTGGAGGCCAGGATCAGATGTGGAGCACAATGTCATACAATACCAATCTCCTGGAAGGACTGGCGCCCGGAACTTATTTTCTGGAAGTTTTCTCCTCGGCCAGCGTAACCTGCGGTGGCGGAATGGTATATGCAAATGACGGAGCAAACAACTACACGGCCACATTTACCGTATCAGGGACTGCATACTATGCCGATAATGACAACGACGGCTTTGGCGAAGCAACCGCGATGGTGGTATCATGCGAGGGTGCCCCCGACGGTTATGTGGACAACGCCCTTGATTGTAACGACGGCGTAATATATTATGTTGATCAGGACGGTGACGGATTTGGTTCCAATACATTTTCTCCGTGCCAGGGCGTGACCAACAATGACGACTGCGATGACAATCTGCTCACCTACGTTGACAATGACGGTGACGGTTTTGGGTCGACGGTTTTTGCGCCTTGTGGCCCATCAAATGACGACGACTGTGATGACAACACGATCATGTATGTGGATCAGGACGAAGACGGTTTTGGAATCAACGTGTTTGCACCATGTGGCGGTGTTACCAATACCGATGACTGCGATGACCTGAACGTTACCTATGAAGACAATGACGGTGACGGATTTGGAAATGGAGTGTGGACACCGTGCGGCGTGCTGAACAATTATGACTGCGATGACAATCAGGTACTTTATGTTGACCTTGACTTTGACGGTTTTGGGACTACGGAGTTCGCCCCCTGCTACGGCGCCACCAATTCACTGGACTGTGACGATGCGCTCATTACTTTTGTTGATGATGACGGCGACGGATTTGGTACTGAAGAGCTCTCGCCATGCAGCGGGGTGACCAATACCGATGATTGTGATGATACCATGCTCACTTATGACGATCAGGATGGCGACGGTTATGGAACCGAAGTTTTGGTGCCATGCGGGCAGCCGTTAACGGGTGATTGCGATGACAACAACTTTGATCTTGTGGGCAACTTCTTTTTCTATGTTGACGTTGACAATGACGGTTACGGAACCGGTGACCCCGTGGAATTCTGCGCGCCGGGAGCCACATCGCCCCCGGTTGGATATGCCCAGTTTGGCGGCGATTGCGATGACAATAACTGGGATGTTTCACCGGGCAGGGCCGAAGTTTATTACAACGGTATTGACGACAACTGCGACGGCAACCTTGATGAAGGCAACCAGCTGTTGAGCCAGATTGTGCCCTCACAATGCGGAACCACCCTGCCAACCATCAGTACGCTGATCATGGCCGAATCTTTCAACAATATCACACAATACCGTTTCGAGGTTACCAACACCGCCACCGGCGCGGTCCAGATCCTCGACAGGCCATTGCGGTGGTTCGGACTCACCATGTTGCCGCAGCATGATTATTCCGCAACCTATTCCATCCGCATCCAGTTGCAGTACAATGGAACATGGCTGGGTTATTACGGTGAGCCCTGCCTGGTGTCAACCCCTGACGTAATTGCTCCGGGCGGGCCGGCTCAGGTAACCCCAACCCAGTGCGGATCGACCTTGCCAACGCTTTCAACCCTGATCGCGACCACAAGCATCCCTAACTCTACCGGTTACCGGTTCCGCATCACCAATATGACTGATGACACCGCGCCAAACCAGGTACAGATCCTTGACAGGAACCTGCACTGGTTCTCGCTCAACATGCTACCTTCATTTGCCTACGGTACAACGTATATGGTTGAAGTAGCGGTCAAGACCACAGGTGATTATACTGAATTTGGAAGCCCGTGTACGGTTACCACGCCGGCGGTTCCCGCAATCGCGCGTTGTGGGGCAGTGGTTGATTCTGCCTCAGAGATCATCGCCACTACCAGTATGAACAACACCAATACGTACAGGTTTGAGTTTACCAACCTCTCGAACAATGAGGTGATGACGCTGGACCGCCCCGTCCATTGGTTTAGGTTCAATATGCTTGAGGGATATGATGCCAATGCGCAATATAGTGTTCGTGTGTCACTGCGCACCGGAACCACCTGGTCACCTTACGGACCGGCATGTATAGTTACCGCTCCGGGAATGACGCGTGAAGTTGACATCAGGACACCATCGGTTGCTTGGGATGTCAAAGGATATCCAAACCCATTCTCCAATGTGTTTTATCTTGACGTTCCCGTGAGTGCAAACATTTCAATTTATGACATGACCGGACGATTAATCCTGTCCCGGGCCGCTCAGCCAGGCCAAACCCTTGAACTTGGCTCCGGCTTGCCATCGGGAATTTACAACGTATTGGTCTCTGATGGAGAATCAGTCCATACGATTAGAATGATCAAGCGTTAATGAAACGTAATTTTATTCCAAAAAACCTCCTTTAAACGGGAGGTTTTTTTTTGCCGTGAAATCATCACGAAGTTAAAAGTTATCAACACGAAAACGTTGTAGTAACAACATAAAATGGTGGCTGTGGGGTTTTTGTATAATTTTAACATAAAATCAATTTTATGCGCAAAACATTACATTTCTTGTTTTTATGCCTGATGCTGGTAGCAGTTTCAGCGGCGTATTCCCAAAGCGCGGGTTTCAATACTTCCTATCTGGTCCTGCAACTTAACGGCGGGGGCAATGCGTATTATGACCTGCAGGCATCAACGGCCAATCCGGATTTCAACAATGCCAATCTTGGAAGTTTTTGCCAGGGAAGTTCGAACCTTATTTTTAAAGGTGCCGAACACAATGTTTACAAATGCGGCGGTTGCGATTTGCAAAGCACGCGTGTTTATTACCGCATTTATCCTGCGGGAAGTCCGGGCGGAAGCTTCGTGTCCAATTCCGTCGGTTATGCCAGCGGATTTGCAAACGGCTGCGGAGGTGAAGATCAGCAGTGGAGCAACACCGGTTATTCCACCAACCTGCTTAGCGGTCTTTCGGCAGGAACTTATACCTTGGAAATCTATTCCGATGCCACGGTAACCTGTCAGGGCGGAACCGTTTACGCCAGTAATGGCGGTGCCAATTTCAAGGCAACCTTTACCGTAACGTCCAACGTTTACTATTTTGACGGCGATGGCGATGGCTTCGGAAACCCTGCCATTACTACCACTTCCTGCTCAGGAATTCCCGCGGGTTACGTGGCCAACAGCGCGGATTGCGATGACAGCCAGTTCCTGTATGTGGATGCTGACGGTGACGGTTTTGGATCAACAATTCCCGCTCCTTGTGGCGTTGCCAATAACTCTGATTGCAATGACAGTCAATTGCAGTATCTTGATTGGGATGGCGACGGATTTGGCTCCGATACCCTTGTGGCTTGCGGGGTGGCCAATTC
>JAEZGB010000179.1 GCA_023437485.1 Bacteroidota bacterium | reverse complement strand
GCGTCAAATTCGTTTTTGGGCTGTCAGCTGTCAGCTATCAGATGTCAGTTTGATTCAGTTCTTCCCGAAGGTCTTGAACGCCTTATAATATTTCCCTCTCAAACCAACCCTTATGAACTTTTGACTTTGCCCCTTTTACCGGTGTCTTGTTGCTTGCGGTGTAGTAATTTTTTGACTTTTTCGGGTTTTCCCCCAGCGCAAATTCGCGGCGGGGTGGGAAATTTCGGGTGGCGGGTGTTTTTCTCTTCCGTGTAACAATTCGCTCCCGTTATCGACTTAATCGCAATCATCAATCATCAATCAAAAAATGAAAACAGTTTTACTTGCATCCTTCACGATGCTGGGGTTTTGTGCATCGGCACAACCCGTGATCCAAGCTTCACATGTAGCGCCAAACTTTGAGGCCGAACTTTATTTTGTAGAGGTACCGGCCAATTTTTCGCCGGGCCCGGACGGACCAAACCGTACCTGGGATTTCTCAGGACTTGGTTCCGGGATGTTTCTGGGAACCCAACAGGCCATAAACGCGGCCACTTCGCCGTTTGCCGAACTCTTCCCCCAGGCAAATTATTGCTATACGATGCAGAGCGCATTTGTCGATGCGACCATGTATTTTTACCACAGCCTAACGCCAGAGATTTTCGAAATTTACTCACTCGGGTATGAGGGCGAAGTTGGCGAGGATTTCAGACTCAATCCGCGGACATACGTAACGTTTCCTTATACATACGGGACTGTGTTTACCGATACGTTCCAGCGTACCACCGATCCTGGACCTGTGTCCCAAACCGTGACCTATGATGCTTATGGAACGTTGATCATGCCGTTTGGAACTTTCCAAAATGTGGTCAGGCAGAAAGTCGTCATTGATGGCATTGCAAATTACGCCTGGTTCAACGTCAGCCCGTTTTATCCAATCCTGCAAACAGCGCTGGAAGATGGCGGCCTAGGGTATATCATCGACAATACGGTATTGGACAATCCAACCATCAGCCAGGAAAAGTTTACGGTTTTTCCAAATCCGGTGTCAAGCCTGATCAATATTGGGTTTTCCGACTCAGTGCAAGGGCAGGTTGTTCTTGAACTTTTTGATGTAACCGGCAAGATAATTATTTCAAAAACTGTTGTGGCATCTGAATCGATGGACCTTTCGGTTCTTCAGTCGGGCCTTTATCTCCTGAAAGTCAAATCGGCGAATGCAACCGAGACCATCAGGATCATCAAATCGTAAAGTGTTTTGGTAATAGTTAGTTAGGAAAGCCGGGGCGATGCTCCGGTTTTTTTTATACCGTCAAATGCGCCAGCAATTGTTTGTACAATTCGTCATCATGCATACTGTGGCCAAGTCCGCGGGTTTCAATTACGGTAGCGCCTTTCCAGCCCTTTGCGATTTTTTGCGATTCTTCAAAAGCCACTATCGCGTCCTCGACATCGTGTGCGATCACACCTGGAAGATTAAACGTTTCGGCAAACTTTCCGCCCGAAAAATCAGTGGGGCCAAATGAAAACCGGTCGGTAAAATACTGGCCAAGGTGTTTGACCACACGGCGGTTCAGGCTCAGCGTGCTGGCGTAATTGCCCAAAAGGATCGATAGGTCTGACGGGGCTCCCAACAAGATCATCTTGCGCAGGCCTTCGTATCCATATTTATATTGATGATAAACACATGCCGCCCCGCCCATTGAATGCCCGATCAAAAATTGGGGCCTGAACTTTCTCACCGCAGCGTCAATCAATGCAGCGTACGCCGGCACATTGAATTCGCGGCCGGGGCTCATGCCATGCGCGGGGGCATCGATTGCCACAACGGTATGGCCGGCCTGGAGCAAGTGGGGCAAGAGACGCGCCCAACGTGAGGAGTTGCTTTCCCAACCGTGCACCAGTAGCGAAACCGGACCGGAGCCGGCCCAGGTGTAACTCCAAAATTCGGCACCATCGTGCAAAAGGGCTTTTTGATTTGCTTTTTTCAGGATCTCGGGCAGGGCATAAGGGTCAAGCCGGCCTTCCCGCGGCTGGCTAAAAAATCGGTACGCCAGCTTGGCGGCTTTTTGCGGTGCGATCACTGCCAGCAGGTTGATGTACAAACCCACCGATTTTACTACGATAAACCTGCGTGCGCCCATAAAAAAAGTCCCGCGAACGGGACTCTGAATTTAGATTGTTTGAAACAGTTGCTCCATTTTCTCCCGCTCTTCTTCGGCCAGTGATGAATCAACAAGGATCCTTCCCGAATGTTCGTCGGTGATGATCTTTTTCCTTGCGGCGATCTCGACCTGGGTTTGGGGCGGGATCGTGAAGAATGAACCTGCCGAAGCACCTCGCTCGATTGATACCACCGCCAGTCCGTTGCGGACACTGTTGCGGATTCGGTCATATGCAGCCAAAAGGCGGGCTTCAATCATCTCCCGGAATTCGGCTGATTTCTCAGTAAGGAAAGTTTCTTCCTTGGCGGTTTCGGCCATAATATCCTCCAACTCGGCTTTCTTGTGCTTCAGGTGTGTGGTTTTGGTTTCAAGCTTCTCCTTCGAGTTCGCGATGACCTCTTTTTTGTGTTCAATGGAAGCCTTCATTTCGCGGATTTGCTTCTCGGCAAGCTGGATCTCGAGTTCCTGGAATTCGATCTCCTTGCTCAGGGAATTGAACTCGCGGTTGTTGCGAACGGTTTCCTGCTGTTTTGTATAACGCTTGATGGCTTCCCTGTGGTCTTCAATCGAATTTTTTCGGCTCTTGATGCTATCTTCAATAACCTCAAGATCGGCCTTGAGTTTTTCAAGGCGCGTGCTGAGTCCGGCCACTTCGTCTTCAAGGTCCTCAACCTCCAGCGGAAGCTCACCGCGGACATTCCTGATTTCATCGATACGCGTATCAATCAGTTGCAGGTCATATAATGCCCTTAGCTTTTCTTCAACACTCATTTCCTTTGTAGTCGCCATATTTATAAGTACTTAACCGGGTTTGTATTCACTTCAGATAAAACGATTGCAAAATTAAGGATTTTTTCCCGAAGATAATCGGCAATGTAATTTTTTGTATAGCGTTCGCTTTCATAGTGGCCAATATCGGCAAGCAACATCTCGCCCTCGGCCTGGTAAAAATCGTGGTATTTGAGATCAGCCGTCAGGAATGCGTCGGCACCGGCGGCAATTGCATTTTGGATCGCAAAACTGCCTGATCCGCCCAAAACGGCCACCTTCAGGATTTA
>JAEZGB010000154.1 GCA_023437485.1 Bacteroidota bacterium | reverse complement strand
CAATGGGATTCATACTTTTCAATATTAGGAATCGCGATCGTTTTTCAACCTTCCAGTTTTTCTACGGGAGATACGAGAACGGGATCTGGAGGGCCAGGCTGGCCTCTCTTGCCGGCAGGCCTGAGGTGATTTTCAAGTATCGCAGCGCATCTGAACTTTATCGAAAACTTGCTCACCTATTGCACCGATGTGGCAATGTTCACGGAATTTGGGGAAATCCTGCCGAACAGGCATTTATTGAACACCTCCAGGAAGAACTCAAATCCGGATAGTGTCGTTTTCACGTGCAATCTGTTCGATGGTTTCCCTGATCAGATTGTTGAGTTCCCGCGGCTGCTCGATCATTGGATAATGGCTCGTGGCATTGATAGTTCGAAGGCTGTAGCCCTTTCCTGCAAGTTTTTTGAGAACGGCGGTATTGGTTGGCGGCTGCGCAGTATTGATCAGGTGCATTTTGACGTGGAGTTCGGGAAGGAGCCTTGCCTGTTGGCCGTGCAGGGCAAAAATTTCGTCCATCAGCGGTAACCCCATTGCTTTGTCGGCTTTGTCAAAACTGGTCTGAATTTTTTGTACAACGTGATTAGGTGTTTCGGACGTTGTTAGGTAATTCCTGATGAATTCCGAGTTGGCCTGTTTAAAATCTTTCTGCAAAGCTTTCCTGAATTGCGAAATTTCCCGCTGTTCCTTTTCGGAGAACGCAGTTGCGGCATTTTTGAAATTATCAATACCAATAAATCCAACAATGTTTTTTGGGCGGTATGTTGCGGCCATCAGGTTGATATCGCCACCCATTGAATGTCCTATCAGAATCACATTTTTAAGGTCAAGTTCCTTGATCAGTGTATAGACGTCGCCCGCGTAACCGCGCAAGGTCCAATGTGGCCTTTCCTTACCGGATTCACCGTGGCCGGGCAGGTCCAGGGTCACTACGCGGTAGTCGGAACTAAAGTATTTGACCTGTTCGGCCCAATAAGTTTTGTCATTGTACAATCCGTGCACAAACAGTAGGGTAGCCCCTTCGCCGCCGCTGTCAGTATAGCTGATGGTACAATGATCCCGTTTCACCACTGGGTGCGGAACATCCTTGCTGACGCATCCGGCAAGCGCTATGAGAAGGAAAGGAATTGCAAAAAATGCGCGTGATATCACGGATCTCGTTATTTAAAAATCAAAGTTATGACGATGGGAACCTCTTGGATTTACACTATTGGGCAGGTGCATTACATCATTCCAACCTGACCGCAAATATAAGTCGCAAGCCAGGCTGGGGATGGGGAAACGCATAAACTTTTTAACACCTAATTGTTCAGAACAAATTTCATGAAAGCGCTGGCAATCAATGAGATGTCACATTTTTCAATGGGATGCGGCATACCGCCGAACAGGTGGAGTTTTCCATTCGGAAGTTTCGATGCCGCAAAGCGGGATTCGTCTGCCGACACCATTTTGTCCTGATCACCCACCGCTACCATGACCGGGGTATTGATGGATTCCAGCGCCAGAGGTTTTGATCGGCCCAATTCTTCCATCAGGGCAGCGGTGCTTCGGCAAAGTGCTTTCCATTCCGGGCCGTGTTTCCGGGCAAGGTCAGAGGCAAAAGCGGGAACCTTAGCCTCGATCTTTTCAGGGTTCAACATGGCGGCCTGTATCGCGGCCTGCTCCGGTGACCAATCGAATTTTGTGGCCAATGTAAAAATGGGCCCCGCGATTCCCGGGTAGCGCGAAGCCATTGACAGGGCTATGTATCCGCCCATGCTGTATCCAAAAATTGCAGGCCGTTCCATCCCGGACTCTTGTATATAAAGATAGAGGTCGTCAGCAAAGGATTCAATTGAAAAGTGATCTCCCCGCGGCAATCTGCCATGGCCGTTTAGGCCAAGATTGTAAATATCATGGGGGGCCAAAAATTCGCGCAAGGGCTCTACTGCTTCGGGTGTTCCAAGTGCACCGTGTAACAATATGATCTGCATTTTTTGGAAGAAAAGTACTTAAAAAATGCCAATCGTATAAGAGTTCGGGCCAATTTTATAATGGAACTTCCTTGGGTAAAAGTGAACTTTGAAATTCTAAAATCAACAAACTATGGAAAACAATCATGACCACCGTTATGGCGACGGACACCGTACCATGCTTACGGGAATGTTCCGTGACCGTGACAGCGCCGAGAGTGCCTATCACGAGCTTCGCGAACGCGGCTATTCTGACCGCGAAATTAATGTGATGATGTCGGATGAAACCCGAAAAAAATATTTTGCCGATGATGAAAATTCTGAATTGGGCAACAAAGCTGCCGAAGGCGCCGGAAAAGGTTCGGCCATTGGCGGAACCATCGGTGCAATTGCGGGAGTTATTGCCGCAATAGGAACAAGCGTAGTCATCCCAGGGCTTGGCCTGATCGTGGCCGGGCCGCTTGCCGCAGGTCTTGCGGGTGCGGGAGCCGGAGGAATCACCGGAGGAATTATCGGTGCGCTTATCGGGGCCGGAATCCCTGAAGAACGCGCCAAGGTATATGAAACCGGTATCCGTGAAGGAAACGTGGTAATGGGAGTAACCCCACGGAGCGATGATGACGCCGATTACCTCGAAAGAAGATGGAAAGCCCATAACGGTATTGACATCTACCGCAAATAAGTAAATTGAAAAGGGCTGCCAACCGGCAGCCCTTTTTTTTGGAGTGAGCTTTATTTGATCAGTTCAAAACTCCGCTTGACAAACGCGGTAAGTTCTTCGCCTTTCAAAAGATTTTGAGAGAGTTTTGCAAGGTCCAGCGCCTGCTTTACCAGGTGTTCCTTTTTGCCCTTGTCCTCTTCCCTGAGGATGGTGCCCGCAAGTTCGGAATTGGTATTGACCACAAGATTGTACATCTCAGGGAAATTGCCCATCCCGAACATTCCGCCGCCGGTCTTGCTCATGTCTTTCATTCTCCGCATAAACTCGGGCTGGGTAATCAAAAACGGAGCGGCATGGCTGTCCATCGCCTCAAGTTGCACGGTGTAATTCGCTTTCGGTACAAATTCCTCAAGGGTTGACTTAAGATTCTCTTTTTCCTCGTCAGTGAGCTTGGAAATTGCCTGGTCTTCTTTTTTGATCAGGTTGTCAATGTGGTCAGAGTCAACCCGCGCAAAGGTGAGCTTCTCGTTATCGGCCTCAAGTTTTTGGATCAGGTGCGCAATGATGGGCGAATCCAACAGCAGTACTTCATAACCTTTGGCTTTGGCCGTGTCAATATAAGCGTGTTGCGCATCGGCGTGCCCCGCATACAACAGAACGAGTTTACCGTCCTTGTCAGTGTGCGTCTCCTTGAGGTTTTCCCTGAGTTCATCAAGGGTAAAATACTTACCGTCAACGGTGGGATAAAGCATGAAGGCACCTGCTTTTTCATAGAATTTCGGTTCCGACAGCATCCCGTATTCCAGCACGATCTTGATATCGTTCCACTTTTGCTCAAAATCTTCGCGGTTATCAGTGAACAGGGACTTGAGTTTGTCGGCAACCTTCCGGGTAATGTAATTGCTGATTTTTTTCACATTGCCGTCGGCCTGCAAATAAGAACGCGAAACATTGAGCGGAATGTCCGGCGAATCAATTACACCCTTAAGCATGGTCAGGAACTCCGGTACGATGCCTTCAACAATGTCAGTCACAAAAACCTGGTTCTGATATAGCTGGATCTTGTCCTTCTGGATCTGCAATTCCGGGCTGAGCTTTGGAAAGTACAGGATCCCGGTCAGGTTAAACGGATAATCAACATTAAGGTGGATATTGAAAAGCGGCTCGTCAAACTGCATGGGGTACAGTTCGCGGTAAAACGATTTGTAATCCTCTTCGGTCAGGTCCGAAGGCTGCTTGGTCCATGCCGGGTTTGGATTGTTGATGATGTTGTCCACCTCCACCGATTCCGGTTTGTAATCTTCCGGAGCATCATCCGGCTTGGGCAGGTTTTCTTTCCTTGTGCCGAATTTTATGGGCACGGGCATAAACTTGTTGTACTTGTTCAGAAGTTCGCGGATGCGGTGTTCTTCCAGGAATTCGGTCGATTCCTCGGCGATGTGCAGGATGATCTCAGTACCCCGGTCGCTCTTGTCGGATGTTGTCAGCGTGAAATCAGGGCTTCCGTCGCAAACCCAATGCGCTGCCGGCTCGTCCTTGTATGATTTGGTAATGATTTCGACCTTGTCGGCCACCATGAACGCCGAATAGAACCCAAGGCCAAAATGTCCGATGATCCCTGAATCTTTGGCAGAATCCTTATACTTGTCAAGGAATTCCTCGGCACCTGAAAACGCAATCTGGTTGATGTACTTTTCAACCTCGTCGGCAGTCATTCCAAGCCCCTGATCAATTACATGCAATTTTTTGCCCTCCTTGTCAATCCGCACCTCGATCATCGGGTTGCCGTACTCGGTTTTGGCCTCGCCAATGCTGGTAAGGTGTTTGAGTTTCAAGGTGGCATCAGTAGCGTTGGAAACCAGCTCCCTGAGAAAGATTTCATGGTCACTGTAAAGGAATTTCTTGATAAGCGGAAAGATGTTCTCTACCGCGACATTGATTTTTCCTGTGGTCATATTTAGAATGTTTTTTGTTTCAGGCCCGCCGCCTTTCAAACAAAGTACCACAGCCATATAACTGACAAATTGTCGCGCATCCTCACTTATAAAATTTCCATTTGCAAGGCCTCTTAAAGGTGGGTATATTGTAATTTAATGGGAAAAATCTTAAATTTCATTTAATTCTGACGATGTTTTTAACATAGTGAAAGTGTCGAATGTATATTTGTATACTAACCTTAAATTCCCGCATTAAAATGAAAAAGCTGATATTTCTATGCACAGTCCTGATGCTTCTCACTGCGTGCAAATCCAAATCTCCGGTTGCCGTAAAAGTTGACCAGCGCGCCGAGCGGATGATGGACGGAACCTGGACCATTACTTCGATTTCCACTCCAATGGACGACATGGTCAAAGTCAATTCTTTCCAGTTGGGCGATTCGCAGTGTTTTGTGGGCAGCCGATGGAAATTGGTGGCCAGCAACAACAAAGGCGATATGTCAATGAATTCTTCAAACGCCGGATGCCAATCCTTCAGTTCGCCCATTTCGTGGTACCGCAACCAGAATAACCAATTTGTCCTAAAAGTGCTGAACGCGGGCGAAAAGGCCAAAAAAGTGCGTGATGGTTATGTGCTTGATGTTGCCAACCAAACCGAGCGCTCCTTTGAGCTTATCGACATGGTAGAAGTGGGCGGCAAGCGTGAAAATGTTGTTTACCGATTTGAAAAAATATAAACCAGAACTATAAAACTCATGAAAAGATTAGCGATTTTAACCTGTGCCGGGCTATTTGGGCTCGGTTCGATTTTTGGAAGCTGCGAAGCGGTAAAAAATACCAGTCGTGAACAGCGCGGAGTGGCCATTGGCGCGGCAAGTGGTGCCGTGATCGGTGGCGTGATCGGAAACAATGCCGGAAAAGGCGGGAAAGGTGCCATGGGCGCAATTATTGGCGGTGTTGTGGGCGGTGTTGCCGGTGGCGTTATCGGTAATAAAATGGATAAACAGGCCCGGGAAATTGACAATGCCGTACCAGGCGCCGAGGTGGAGCGCGTAGGTGAGGGGATCAAACTGACGCTCAAGGAAAATGCGGTGCGTTTTGATACCAATAAATCATCGCTTACCGCACAGGCGCAGGCAAACCTTGACAAACTGGTTCCCATTTTCACCGAATACCCGGATACTGATATCCAGATCTTTGGTTATACTGATTCGACCGGTCCTGAAGATTACAACCTACGGCTTTCAAAAGACCGCGCCGAATCAGTGCGCCGCTACCTGATTGACAAAGGGCTGAAGTCATCCCGTTTCACAACCACCGGACTTGGAATCGCCGACCCGATTGCCAGCAATGAAACCATTCAGGGCCGCAGTGAGAACCGCCGCGTTGAATTTGCCATTACGGCCAATGAGAAAATGGTCAAGGACGCTGAAGCCGAAGCCAAACAATAAACATTTTGTTATTATGAAGAAGGGGCCCCAGAGGCCTCTTTTTTTTTACTTGAAACTTTAACGAATGTTCAAAAAGCAATTCAAGATCAAGTGATTAACTTCACATTATTCTAAGCGCTGAATGATTGCGCTTCAGGTTTGTTTATTGGTTAGGTTTGTAGGGGCGCCCGCCAGAGGTGCCCTTATCTTTTGTATTTTTGGCCAATGCTACTTATTTCCGGACTCTCGTTCTCCTACGCCCATAACCCCATATTGTCAAACCTGGACCTTGAAATTGGCCCGGGCGGGCATCTTTCGGTTATTGGTGAAAGCGGTTGCGGAAAAAGCACATTGCTCAAATTGATTTACGGTAGCCTCAAACCTGATGGCGGGACCGTGACCTTTGAGGGGGTTCCGGTGCCAAACCCGGGCAATTCACTGCTTCCGGGAATGCCGGGTGCAAAATACCTGGCGCAGGATTTTGGCCTGATGCCCTTTGCCACCGTGGCCGAAAATGTTGGCCGCGACCTTAGCAATACCAATAAAAAAGCAAAAAATCATCGCGTTGGTCAAATGCTGGAATTGGTCGGGATCCCGCATTTGGCGAATACGAAACCGCACTACATCAGCGGCGGGCAACAGCAAAGGGCTGCCCTGGCCATGGCTTTGGCATCAAACCCGCGGTTGTTGCTCCTGGACGAACCCTTTAGCCAAATCGATGTTTTTCATACCGGCCGTTTGCGCCGTGACATTTTCAACCATTGCCGCCAGAACAATATTACCTGCGTGGTGGCCACCCATGACCCGGCCGACGTACTGTCATTCGCCACGCTCGTTTTGGTCATGAGATCGGGGCTTTCGCCGAATCTGTGTACGCCTCACCGCCTGTTTACCAATCCACCCGATGTGTATTCAGCATCGCTTTTAGGCGACGTCTCGTCATTGCCCGCAAACTTCCAGCAATTGGACAACCCCGAGCCCCTAATCCTGTTCCCGCACCGGCTTTCCATCGGCCAAGGCCCCATCATCGCCACGGTTATCCGCAGTTATTTCAGGGGAAGCGATTACCTTGTTGAAGTCATTGCCTCGGGCACCAAACTCTTTATTTCACATCCGGACCAGTTACCTTCCGGGATGGAAATTTCAGTATCGGTCCTATAAAAAAGGCATCCCTAAGGATGCCTCGATTTAATTTTCGGCGGTCAGTGTGCCTGGTTTGAGGTGTTTTTCCAGGAATTGGTCCTGTTCCCAGAGCAGATGGAAAATATTTTCCCTGGCTGCGTAACCGTGCGATTCTTTTGGAAGGATCACCATCCTGGCCGGCGCGCCAAGCCCTTTGAGTGCCTGGAAATAGCGCTCGGTCTGCAGAGTGAAGGTGCCCGGGTTATTGTCGGCCTCGCCGTGTACCAAAAGCATTGGGGTCTTCATCTTGTGCGCGTTCATGAACGGCGACATCGTATTGTACACTTCGGGCGATTCCCAGTAATTCCGCTGTTCGCTCTGGAACCCGAACGGAGTCAGGGTGCGGTTATAGGCCCCGCTTCGGGCAATTCCGCAGGCAAACAGGTCGGAGTGGGTGAGCAGGTTGGCTGTCATAAACGCGCCGTAGGAATGTCCGCCCACGCCCACGCGCTTGCGGTCAATATAACCCATTTGGTCTACGGCGTCAATGGCTGCCCTGGCGTTGTCCACCAATTGTTGCACAAAGCTGTCGTTGGGTTCGGTCGTGCCCTCGCCAATGATTGGGAAGGCCGCGTCATCCAGCACGGCATAACCGCGGGCCGCCCAATAAACAAATGATCCGTAGTAGGGAAAGGTAAAGTCATTCGGGTTTTGGGTGTTTTGCCCGGCGCTGTTCTTGTCCTTGTACTCTGTGGGATAGGCCCAGATAAGCAGGGGGAGTTTATCTTTCCTGGCCTTGTCATAACCCGCAGGCAGGTACAACGTGCCGGTCAGGTCCACACCGTCGGCGCGCTTGTATCGAATCACTTCCTTGTGAACATTCTTCATGCTTTCAAAAGGATTGGCAAACCGGGTAATGGGTGTCAATGAATTTTTTTTCCGGAAATTCCTGAAGTAGTAGTTCGGGAAATCGGTTTTTGACTGAATCATCACCAGTGCCTGCCCGCCGCGGATATCTTCGACTGAAAGAATATCTTCCTTTTTATCGGTGTAGGACGATTGATACAGGCGTTCCTTTTTAAGCGTTTTCACATTGAGCGCGTCAATGAAGGGAAATTGGCCTTTGGCGGTGAAACCATCGCCGATCAGGATGGCGTTGTCACCGTCCATCGCAAGCACATACCGGCCGTATTGATTTTTGACCCGTTCAAAATTCCCAGGATCTGAATAAGCGTCCTGTGAGTTTCGGTCCTCAATCAGGCGGCCACGTTGCAAACCGGAAGGATCGACCAGAAAAGTTTTAACGTTGCGGGTATCGTACCACTGTTCGCTTACTACCGCAAGTTTATCGTGGCCCCAGATAGTCCCCGCAAACCGCTGGCCGGTCTTAAAAAAGGACCTCGGTGGCGCTGAAAAGGGCGCATCCCACAAAAACAATTCGTCGCGGAATTCCACCTTGTTTTGCGGGTCACCGCCATCAAGCGCCTCAACAAAAAATAAGGTCGCAGGCTTATCGTCGCGCCATGAAAGGCTGCGTTTTCCCTTGCGAACCGCCATAAAGCCCTTTGGCATTACCTCGGTCAGGGGAACTTCGTTCACCGTGCTCACCTCGCGTCCGGAAAGGTCATACACGACCGCAGTCTGCGGGAAACGGCTCAGCGGTACGATGTAGGAAAAAGGTTTGTTGATAGTGGTCACCATCAGGTAATTGCCGTCGGGCGAAAAACTCTCGCCGGCGTACATCGCGGCGGGTTTGTACATTGAAGATTTACCGTCAAGCGAAATCGAATGCAGTTCAGATGTTATTAAAGCCTCAAAATTGGCCTCATCGGCCTTGTTTTTCAAAAGGTCCTGATACGTCCTGTTTTGCGAAACCGAACCGTCGGCGGTTGAAACAATCGGGCCGGTGGGCAGATCCTTTTTGCCGTCAATAAGCGCAGGCCTTGAAGCGGGAAGCATTCGCGCCAAAATCTGGCGGCTGTTCCTGTACCAGGTAATCGGGTTGCCCATATTGGCGTTTAGCGTTGGACCGGTAAGCCTGGTGGCTTTGGCCGATTCCATGTCCAGAACCCATAATTCAACACCGTTTTGTGAGGTGTGGGTAAAGGCAATTGATTTCTCGTCGGGAGCCCACGACAGGTTTGCGATCCTGGGCTTGTTGGGAAGTCCTGATACCTGCAACTGCTGGCCTGATTTGATTCTTCCAACTTTTATGTTGTTGATGTAGGTTACCGTTGATGAAATATTGGTCACCGGGTTAATTCGCAAACCTCCCAGCCGCATTTCGTCCTGGTTCAAATCATCGAGTGTTTTGTAGGTGCTGCGGTACATCAAAAGCATATTCTGCTTTTTGTTGTCCATGCTCACTGTCGGGGCACGCTCGTAGTCGGCAAGTGCGAGGATTTCCTTAGGCGGGGTTTGGTAGGTGATGTTTTCCTGCGCGGTCACGGCCAGGGATCCGGCCAACAGGAATAATAACAGTTTCTTCATTTTTTTGCGTTTAAAACTTTGTCTAAAATAATCAATTGGCGTTACACCACCGGGCAGCATCTTGCCAAAAAGCAGTAACTTGCCACATCTCTCTAACAAGTTAATTATGTATCACTCAAAGATTGCCGGACTGGGGTTTTATGTGCCGGATAATATTGTAACCAATGACGATCTGTCCAAAATTATGGACACCAACGACGAGTGGATTCGCGAGCGCACCGGAATTTGCGAGCGCCGCCACATCGTAAAAGGCCAGGACACCACTACCAGCATGGGTGTCAAGGCTGCAAAAGTGGCTATGGAACGCGCCGCCGTTTCGGCCGCTGAAATTGACTTTGTGGTCTTTGCCACTTTGTCACCGGATTATTATTTCCCGGGTCCCGGCGTGCTGGTGCAGCGTGACCTTGGCCTCAGGACCGTTGGCGCTCTTGATGTGCGCAACCAGTGCTCGGGGTTTGTTTACGCGCTTTCCATCGCCGATCAATATGTCAGGACGGGGATGTATAAAAATATTCTGGTGATAGGATCAGAGGTGCATTCCCAGGGGCTGGACATGACCACGCGCGGGCGGGGCGTGTCGGTCATTTTTGGCGACGGTGCGGGGGCAGCAGTGGTTTCACGCGAGGAAGATCTGTCAAAAGGAATCCTGTCCAGCCACCTGCATTCAGAGGGCGTGCACGCCGAGGAACTCATTGTAAAGGCCCCCGGAATGGGTGGTCGCTGGGTCACCGATATCCTGCGCGACAACGATCCCAACGACGAAAGTTACCTGCCGTACATGAACGGGCAATTCGTTTTTAAGAACGCGGTGGTCCGGTTTAGCGAAGTCATCATGGAGGGGCTTCAAACCAATGGCCTTGGAGTGGCTGACATCGACATGCTGATCCCGCACCAGGCCAATCTGCGCATCTCACAATTCATTCAGCAAAAGTTCAAACTTTCAGACGATCAGGTCTACAACAACATCGAGCGTTACGGAAACACCACCGCGGCGTCAATTCCCATCGCGCTCACCGAGGCCTGGGAATCCGGAAAGATCAAGCAGGGGGACCTTGTGGTGCTCGCGGCCTTTGGCAGCGGGTTTACGTGGGGGAGCGTGATCATTCGCTGGTAAAATGGCGAAGCCCCGGGGTGGATAGTCCCGGGGCCTCTGTCCTAACCCGTGTAATCTTATTTAACCCAATTTTAAATATTGATTCAAGGCTTGATGTTAAAACATCCCGCCGCCACCCTGGCTAGTGTTGCTCTCTCGCTGCCTGCGTTGGAGCTCGCGGTTCTTGCCCGCGCCAAACATATAATTGAGCCCGACAAAAAGGGATTGGCTTTCCCATTTGAACTGCCCCCGTGAAGGCGGATAGTCACTGTCAAACCTAAACTTCATCGTATCAAAGACATCATTGAACCGAAGGCTTACCGTCGCTTTGTCTTTGGCGAACGAATACCGGCCGCCCACGTCAATTTTGTACATCGGCAACCTGGTTGATTGCACGCCCTCGACCTCGCCGCGGTAAAATCCGAAGAGCAGGAAGCGCAACTGCCTGGTGGCCCTGAAATTCGAGTTCAGCCTCGCATTGAGTGCCGATACGAAAACCTCGCGCTCAAGCGGAATGGCCTCATTGGTTTCGGAGTCGCGGGTAAACACTATTCCCGTCTGTTTGATCCCGGAGAAATCCACCGCCGGCTGAACATCCCACCATTTGGTGATCCGGTAATTGGCACTGGCTTCAAACCCAAACGCAGTGTTGGTGTCAAAATTGTCAAAGGTGAGCAGGTCGCGGTCCGGGAACAAGGGGTCAGGCCTGATGATCCGGCTGATCTCATTGTTGATGATGCGGTAAAAAACTCCCGTGGTAATGGAACCTTTTTCAATTGTTCTGGTGTAATTGAGTTCAATTGAATTGGTAAATTGCGGAGTAAGTTCAGGATTGCCCTGCGAGGTAAGCGTGGGTGTGCTGAATTCCCGAATGGGGTTGGTTTGCTGAATGCTTGGGCGGTCAACCCGGCGGCTGTACGATACCTGGAACTGGTTTTTCTCCACCGGTGTGTACACAAAGGATGCCGACGGATATGCCGTGAGATATTCATCGGTAAAAATGTTCTCGTTGTTGAGCACGGCCTGCGCGCGATAGCTTTCAAACCGAAGCCCCAACTGATATGAAAATTTTTCAAACTTCTGGCCGTAAGTCGCATAGGCCGAGTAAATATCCACATCGTAATTAAACAGCGATCCGTCAACATCTTCGCGCGAGGTCTGGTAGCCGTCATCGGTATGCATGTAACGGGCCTCGGCGCCAAATTCAAGGTTGCCCTTTTCGCCAAGCGGTGAAACATAATCCAGGTTCACGGTGGCGTTGGTGCGGTCAACATGAACAAAATCGCGATAATCACCTGTCGGATCGGCATTGTTTACGGAGAAATCGGCACGCTGGGTTTCGTCATACCGGTTGTAATTCGCTTCAAAATCAAGCGTTCGGCCTTCTTTATCAAACAGTTTTTTATAGGCAAGGTTGTAAGCGCCGTCATGCACGTCTGAAATATATTGCGAGGACTGCGTCAGGTTTAGGGAAGGGTCTGCAAAAAAGTTATCGATCCGGATCAGGCTGTTGCCCAAAATGCGGTTTTGGTTGGTGTAAACGGAAACGGTGTTTTTGTCATTAATGTAATAATCCATCCCGATTTTGTACAGGTGAGACTCATTGTCATCGATGGCTTTGATCTTCTCATGGGCGGCCGCACCGTAATAGCGGTTAATTTTGCCATTGTTGATTCGTTCGCCGTAATTATCGCCGTAAGTCCCAAAGAAATTGACCTTTCCCGTGCGGTAATTCGCGTTGATGGAATTGGCCGATTTTGGCTCAATGGCAAAAGTGGAAGAGGTGTTCAGCGATGCGTTGAAACCGTCATTCGAATTTTTGTGCAACACGATGTTGATAATGCCTGACATTCCCTCAGGATTGTATTTGGCGCTGGGATTGGTGATGAGCTCGATGCGTTTAATGGACGACGACGGAATTTGCTTGAGCAGCTGAGACGGGTCAATGGTGGTAGGCCGCCCATCAATGAGCACCCGGACGTTTTCGTTGCCCCGGAGCGAAAGTTTTCCGTCCTGGTCCACGTTCACTGATGGAATGTTGTTCATGATTTCCGAGGCCGTGGCGCCCGCGCTGGTCAGGTCCTTGCCCACATTGATCACCCGGCGGTCAATTTTCTGTTCAATGGTGGAACGTTCGGCAATGACCGTCACGTCATTGAGCATTATTGCATCTTCCTCCAGCGCGACAGTCCCAATGCTGTGGCTTTTGCCCGATGGGGAAAGGTTCGCCGAGATGGTTTTGGTCTTGTAACCCATAAACAGGACTTCGACAATCACGGGTTGTGCGGGAATGTTCTTGATTTCAAAACTGCCGTCGCCCGATGTAAGAGCCCCGGTCAGGATCTTGCTCTGTGATTTAACTGAAACCGATGCGTACGGAATGGGCACCTGGGTGGTTTTGTCGATAATTTTTCCGGTAATTGAGGTTCCTTCCTGCGCATAGGCGGCAAACACCGTGAAAAACATCCACAGTGCGTGAAAAAGTGATTTCATAAGTTAATTGATGATTGATGATGAATTTCTAAAGTTTCCCAGGTTTCTAAAATTTTGGACCAATAACATCCGGGTTGACCGAATTCAAACCGACAACTGACGACTGACAACTGACAGCTGACAACTATTGGCGCGTAACTAGACACATCAAGTGAAGGGTTGTTACAATATTTCTAAAAAAAAAACTTCCTCCGGTGAAGGAGGAAGTTCAGGGTGTCAAAACTAAATCAAATACTATCGTTTCATGGAGAAGTGGGCGCGGAATTCCTTGGCCTGGCCATTTTCTTCATAATTAATTGAGAACCAATAATCAGTTGACGGAAGCGGCTGGCCGTTCATGGTGCCGTCCCAACCGTTTCCTGAAGGCCTGATCTGGGTAATCAGTTTGCCGTACCGGTCATAAATTGAGATCAGTGAGCTGGCCTGGTTTTGCAAGTCCTTGATGTTCCAGGTGTCGTTGTGGCCATCGCCGTTTGGCGTGAAAAAGTGTGGGTAGTTCACCACCAGTGCCGATGTAGTGCTGGTACCGCAACCGTTCTTATCCCTAACAGTGATGGTATGAATACCCGACGAAACATTCGTGAACACGGGGCTGTCCTGCCAGTTGCCGTTATCAAGCATATATTCATAGTCTCCACCCACTCCGACGGCTTCCACGGTTACAACCTGGTTGCTGGCAAAGGCCTCGGTGATGCTGTAGCTCACAATCGCGGGCTCGCTCTGCATAACGGTAACCGAAACCGGCAATGAAGTACAACCGGTTGAGGTGTTCGTGGCCGTCACGGTATAAACTCCGGGCAACACCGCAGTGTAAATGCTTGAGGTGCCCACCAATACGCCGGCCTCATTGTGCCACTGGAAGGTGTGGTTTCCAGAGCTCAGTCCGCTGGCAATGGTAAACGGGCTGATGAGGGTCTGGGTTTCAGTATCAAAACAGATGATTCCACCCACGGGCGACGGCTCGGGCAATTTACGGACGGTGATGGCCACTGATCGAACCGCGTAACAGTCAGGGGCAAGCGAATTTGAAACCCTCACATAAGCTACGGGTTCAAGGGTCTGGCTGATGGCGTTGATTCCCTGTTGCGCGTCTTCAAGGGTCGCGTGGTAGCTGATGCTGAATTCGGCGCCGGTTTGCGCACCCAGGATCGTGGCGTTAAGCGCGGTCAGGTCAAAGGTGGTGATCCCGTCATTGTTGCCATCTTCGTCACAGACTGTGGTGGCCGAGGCCGGCGTGGCATAAGCCACGGGCGTGTCAACAATAGTCACCACGAATGATGATTCATCGGTACAGGCAGGGCTGAAAGGTGCAGTCGCAAAAACATAAACTGTTTGCGAAGTGGTAAGCGAAGTGCCTACCGGTAGCAGCGCGCCTGTTCCGTTAGGGCCGGTGTAATATTTCCCAATGTTCAGCGCCGGAAGGATATAGTTCTCGCAAGTGGTCACATCAGCAGGTTCGTCCACATTGAATATGTTCACGTTGAAACTCTTTTCATCAAAACAGTTTGGCGTGGTCCCGGTTTCGGCATACACATATACCACCTGCGATTCGGTAAGGACCGTCCCGGCGGGAAGCTGTGTTCCGGTACCGCCAGGGGCAGTGAAGTAATTTCCAAGTGCAAGTGCGGGAAGTTCGTAGGTTCCGCAAACATTGACATTCGGGATGGGAGCCACCACCGGAGTCTGGTTTATGGTAATGTTGAATTCGTTCTCGTCACTGCAATTGATCCTTTCACCTGATTCCGTATAGATATACAAAGTGGTGGAAGTTGAGATTACTGTTCCAGCCGGGATCGCCGCGGTGTTGTTGGCCGGCCCGCCCGGGTTGGCAAAATACTCGCCAACAGACAGCGCGGGAAGCACATAGGAGTCACAAGCCGTGACATCGGCCGGATCGTCAGCTTCCACACTGAAAATATATATCTCAAAGCTATTTTCGGCCGAACACGCCGGGGTGGTATTGGTCTGGGCGTAAATATAGATAATTGCCGATTCGGTGAGCACCGTGCCTCCAGGGAGCATCGTGCCGGTACCTCCGGGGCCGGTGTAATAGTTACCTGCCGACAGCGGGGTAAGCGTGTAAGAGTTACACACATCAATGTCAGACCTTGAATCGATTGCCGGTGGGGCAATCAGCGTCACGGTGAAACTCGACTGGTTGCTGCACGTTGGAGAAAATTCCGAGAAAATGTAGATGGTAGAGGTTGCAGAGATCACATCGCCTGGCTGCAATGCGTCGCCTGTGCCGCCGGGCCCGGTAAAGTACGCCCCGTTAGTGAGTTCGGGCAGTGTAAACCCTCCACAGGTTGTGACGTTCGGGAGCGTGTCCACGGGCGGTTGCGAAATAATCAGGTCAAAATGCATATCGGCCATGCAGTCGGGCGTATCGGCATTGGGGATGTAGATATAGATCGTGGCAGGCGAACTAATTACCGTCCCTGCAGCGATCAGGTTACCCGTTCCGTTTGGCCCTGAGTAGTAGTTCCCGATAGGGAGTACCGGCAAGGTGTAAGGGTCACATTGGGTCACGTCGGCAGGTGCTGTAA
>JAEZGB010000112.1 GCA_023437485.1 Bacteroidota bacterium | reverse complement strand
CAGCCATGGAAGGCTGCTGCTCGACGGAATGCCAGGAAATCATCCATCTGCCCGAGGAAAAGCAAAAGGAAATCCGCCGCGGTATCATGAACGGCAACAAGATTTTCAAGAAGGGAAAATCAGACGTGTTGACTTTCAAGACCTCGGGTGCCGAAACGCCAATCGCAACCGCCCAGCCCGTCAAAAGAAAACGAATCGCGACCGAACCAAAAGTCAAAAAAATCAGTGTCGGCAAGGCGATTCACTATTTCCCCAAAGCCGGTGTCGCCGATTTTTTGTTGGAAAGCCCGATATCAGCCGGACAACCCCTAACCATCGAAGGACCTACAACGAGAACGCAGCAGGTGGCTCCGCAAGAGCTCTTTGTCAACGGCGCTCCGGGCACGTCGGCACAAAAAGGCGATGTAGTTTCAATCAAAGTGCCCTTTAGGGTGCGGCTTTCGGACAGGCTGTACCTGTAGCTGTCAGTTGTCAGCTGTCAGTTGGTTTGCGGTCAACAAAAAGCATTTAACGTTGATTAGGCATTTTGCTGCAATAGTTAGTCGACGGGAAATTCAAAATTAACTCCCCTTCGGTCGTTCAGTTCGGCTCTCGCCTCGGGTCAAAATTTAAAATTTTATTTTGGCGTGCCGGCGCACCATGCTGTTCCATCCATTGGACAATGTGGGCGCCGTCAGGCTTTGCGCTCCAAGTCCTCGCTCGTGCCTCGCTGTGGGCTTTCCGCTGCAATCCTTCACGCGCTAGCTGTCAGGTTGGGAGTGTTGGTTTATGGCTTGTCGGTTTAAAGTAAGTATTTCCTAATTTCCTAATTTAGCTCCTTCGTTCCGCTCCATTCGCCCTTTGGGCTCGGGTCTAATTTCCTAATTCGCTAATTCGCCAATTCGCTAATTCTCCAATTCGCTAATTAACCGTCATTCGACATTCGTCATTTGACATTCATCAGTAAATACTATCTTTACGCGCAAAACGTTTTAAGAACTTAAGCCGCACGGCGGCACTCCATATATCATGGCATGTACAAGTTGTTCAACCTCGGGCGGTGGCGCTCCCGCGGGTTGCGGAAATAAAGGAAACTGCGGCACTGACAGCTGCAACAAGCTCACGGTTTTTGACTGGCTGGCCAACATGAGCCTGCCCAATGGCGAAACACCGTTTGATTGCGTCGAGGTACGATTCAAAAACGGCCGAAAGGAATTTTTCAGGAATGTGGACAGATTGCCGCTTGCAATTGGCGATATAGTGGCGACCGAGGCCTCTCCCGGCCATGACATCGGGATTGTAACCCTGACCGGCGAACTGGTCAAGATCCAGATGAAAAAGAAAGGTGTCAATCCAAAAGCCGGTGACGTCCTGAAAATCTATCGGAAAGCCTCACAAAAAGACATTGATATTTGGTCAAATGCCCGCAATCGGGAAGAGGCCATGAAGGTTCGGGCGCGGGAAATCGCAATTGCCCTGAGGCTGGAGATGAAGATTTCAGACATCGAATTCCAGGGCGATGGCTCTAAAGCCACGTTTTATTACACCGCCAATGACCGAATCGACTTCCGTCAGCTAATAAAGGAGTTCGCACGGGAATTTTCCACCCGGATCGAGATGAAACAGGTAGGATTCCGCCAGGAAGCGTCCCGTTTGGGCGGAATCGGTTCCTGTGGCCGCGAACTGTGCTGTTCCACATGGCTCACTGATTTCAGGAGCGTAAACACTTCGGCGGCACGCTACCAGCAACTATCGCTCAATCCGCAAAAGTTGGCCGGCCAATGCGGAAAACTTAAGTGTTGCCTGAATTACGAATTAGACACTTATATGGATGCGCTTCGGGATTTTCCTGATCCTGAAACGCGCCTGATGACTGAAAAAGGAATGGCCGTTTGCCAAAAACAGGACATCTTCAAAGGCCTGATGTGGTACGCCTATACCGATAATTTTGCAAATTGGCATACGCTGAAGATTGAACAAGTCAGGGAGATCATTGCCGAAAACAAGGAAAACAGAAAAGTTGCTTCGCTGGAAGATTACGTCATTGAAGCTGAAGTTGAGCCGCGCGCCGACTTCAACAACGCGATGGGCCAGGAAAGCATTACCCGTTTTGACCAGCCGCGCAAAAAGCGTCCGGGCAAAAACCGCAAGAAGAAACCCGGAGACCGACCGCAGGCCGAAAAAGTTGCCGCCGACAGGCCACAGCCTGAAAAAGGCCGCCGCCCGGCAAACAATCGCCCACCGGGAGAACGCAAAAACGAAAGGCAGCCAAGGCCGCAGGGAGAACGACCAAAAAATGAGCGTTCGCCAGGCGAGAGGCCCAGGGGCGAAAAACCACGTGCAGACCGATCGCAAAACCAACGAAGGCCATCAAACCGTCCTGACAACAAACCCGGTAACGCCAATGAATCGAAGCCGTAATTTACTGCTGCTGATACCCGTGTTCGCGTTGATGTTTTTCGCATCTTGCGATAAGGAGCGCGTTTTTGACCAATACGCCTCAGTGGGAAGCGCGTGGCACAAGGATTCCATCGTGACCTTTGACCTGCCACAGGTTGATACCACAAAAACTTACAACCTGTTTGTCAATACCCGCAGCAACGATGCTTACCCCTACAACAATCTTTTCCTGATTGTTCAAATGGATCATCCGAACAGGCTTACCACCGTCGACACTCTTGAATACATGATGGCCGATGAAGAAGGACGGTTATTGGGCGAGGGGTTTTCCGATATCAAGGAAAGCAAGTTGTTTTACAAAGAAAACGTCCGGTTCAAAAGCGGCGAGTACAGTGTGCACATCAAGCACGCGGTTCGTGAAACCGGCAAGGTTCAGGGTGTAGCCACGCTGGAGGGAATTACTGAAGTTGGCTTTAGAATAGAATACGCACAACAATAACAATGGCGATCAAAAAGAAAAAACAGAGGAACATTTCCTATTATAAAAACAAGTTCTGGAAAATATACTTTTTCACCCTTGGCGCGGTGTTGTTGTTTTTCCTGCTTGCCTCTTTTGGCCTTTTGGGGTCGATGCCTTCATTTGAAGACCTGGAAAACCCGGACTCAAACCTGGCAACCGAGGTGATCTCATCTGACGGGGTCACCATCGGTAAATTTTACAATGAGAACCGCACTCCCATCAAATATGGCGATTTGCCCAAACACCTTGTCGAGGCCCTGATCGCTACTGAAGACGAGCGCTTTTACCAGCATTCGGGAATTGATTTCAGGCGCACGGCAACCGCGGCGGTTAGCCTTGGTACACGCGGGGGTGCATCAACCATCACCCAACAGCTCGCAAAGTTGTTGTTTCACGGCGAAGGCTCGCGGTTTTTCATGTTCCGGATCGTGCAGAAAGCCAAGGAATGGATCATCGCCACAAGGCTTGAGCGGCAATACACCAAAAACGAAATCATTGCGATGTACCTGAACAAGGCCGATTTCGTGAACACTGCGGTGGGAATCCGATCAGCAGCAAAAGTATATTTCGGAAAAGAACCCAGGGAATTAACCGTCGATGAATCGGCGATGCTGGTGGGAATGCTCAACAACCCGTCACTGTTCAACCCTGTGCGCCGTCCTGAACGCACGCTCAACCGCCGCAACCTGGTTCTCAAACAAATGCAGCGGAATGGCTTTTTGACCGAGGAGAAAAAAATCGCCTACCAAAACAAGCCCCTGATGCTCAAGTTCCAACCCGAGAGCCATCATGAAGGCACGGCAACTTATTTTAGGGAATACCTTCGTGAATACATGAAAAAATGGGCCAGGAACAATCCAAAGCCTGATGGCGAAGAGTACGACATTTACAAAGACGGAATAAAAATCTACACTACGATTGATTCGCGAATCCAGCAGTACGCCGAAGAAGCCGCTTATGAGCATCTTGCCAATCTGCAGAAGGAATTTGATGCGCAGCAAAAAGACAACAAAAACCGTCCGTTCGTGCGAATTTCAGAAGCCGAAACTGAAAAGATCATGATGCAGGCCATGAAAAATTCGGAGCGTTGGAGGCTTATGGAAGCCCAGGACAAGAGTGAAGATGAGATCATTGCCTCTTTTGACGTGAAGACCAGCATGAGGATTTTTACATGGAAGGGTGAACGCGACACCATTATGACGCCGCGCGATTCCATCCGCTATTTCAAGAGTTTTCTGCAAACCGGCGTAATGTCAATGGACCCGTCCACCGGGCACGTCAAGGCATGGGTAGGCGGGATCAACTACAAATATTTTCAGTATGACCACGTGGGGCAAGGCGCCCGCCAGGTGGGATCAACCTTTAAACCATTTGTCTACGCCGCGGCCATTGAGCAACTCAACATGTCTCCGTGTGATTCCATCATTGACGCGCCTTACACCATCCCAAAGGGCCGCCACAATGTGACCGAAACCTGGACGCCAAACAATTCTGACCACCAATACCGCGGAATGGTAACCCTCAAACGCGCGCTGGCACTCTCAATCAACACCGTATCGGCAAAACTCATTGACAAGGTGGGGCCAAAAGCCGTAGTGGAACTGACGCAGAAGCTCGGCGTGAATTCAAAAATCCCCGAGCAGCCATCAATTGCATTGGGCGCCGTCGAAGTCACGGTTATGGACATGGTCGCGGCCTACTCCACTTTCGCCAACCAGGGAATCTATGTCAAACCGCAGTTCATTTCGCGTATTGAGGATAAAAACGGCGTTGTAATTTACGAGCCCGTTCCTGAATCACATGACGTGCTCAACCGCGATATCGCATTTGCCGTGATCAAACTCCTTCAGGGCGTGACCGAGAGCGGAAGCGGCGCCCGGCTCAGGACATCAGGCGGTGGCCACGGCTACAACCGCGTAACGGGTTATCCGTACGCCTTTACCAACCCCATCGCGGGCAAGACCGGAACATCGCAAAACCAGTCTGACGGCTGGTTCGTGGGCATGGTACCCAATCTGGCCACGGGCGTTTGGGTGGGCAATGAAGACCGTTCGGCAAGATTCAGGAGCATTACCTATGGACAAGGTGCCACCGCGGCTCTTCCCATCTGGGGCATCCTCATGAAAAAGTGCTATGCCGATCCCGATCTCGATATATCCAAAGCCGATTTTGAACGCCCGCCAAACCTTTCGATAAAAGTAGATTGCTGGGCACCGCCAAAGGTGGTTGATTCCACCGAGGTGGAACAGAGCACCGAGGAATTTGAGTTATAGGAATTGGAGCATTTTCCGGCTGTACGCTGTAGCTTTTGCCAGACCTCGAAGGTTTTTTAAACCTTCGAGGTCTTCAAAGCAAAAGGCTGCCGCTGCCATCCGGGCTAGGGTTTTGAACAACATTTGAGCAATTGCCACATTATGATCAATAAAAAAGTCAATTCGGTAACCGAGGCGCTGCAGGGAATCCAGGACGGCATGACCATCATGCTCGGAGGCTTTGGCCTTTGCGGAATTCCCGAGAACAGCATCGGCCAACTCGTCAAAATGAATGTCTCAGGACTCACCTGCATTTCAAACAACGCGGGCGTCGATGACTTCGGTTTGGGCCTCCTTCTTCAAAAAAAGCAGATCAAAAAGATGATCTCGTCCTATGTGGGCGAAAACGCCGAGTTCGAGCGACAAATGCTCTCGGGCGAACTCGAGGTGGAGCTCACCCCGCAGGGAACGCTTGCCGAGAAATGCCGCGCCGCTCAGGCCGGAATCCCCGCGTTTTTTACGCCTGCCGGCTTCGGCACCGAGGTCGCCCAGGGCAAGGAATCGCGCGAATTCAACGGCAAAATGCACATTTTGGAACACGCCTACAAGGCCGATTTCTCAATCGTCAAGGCCTGGAAAGGTGACGAGGCCGGCAACCTGATTTTCAAGGGTACCGCGCGCAATTTTAACGCGCCAATGGCCGGTGCCGCCAAGATCACAATCGCCGAGGTGGAGGAACTGGTTCCGGTGGGCACCCTTGATCCCAACCAGATCCACATTCCGGGCATTATGGTTCAGCGCATTTTCCAGGGCGAAAAGTTTGAGAAAAGGATTGAGCAGAGGACGGTGAGGAAAGCTCAAATTTGAAAATTAGCCAATTTGAAAATGGAATTGCAGATTGATAGGAAATCCGGAACATAGAATCGCCTGGCCTTGTTCTATTTGCTTATGCGAAATGACAAGGAAAATGTAAGTGTTAAATTCAGTTTCCAGCTTGCCTTGGAGGTCGTGGCATTCTCAGAAGAATTAAAGTCAAGTAACAAAAATGATTTAGCATCGCAGCTGTTTCGAAGTGGGACTTCTATCGGTGCAAATATTTATGAAGCCCAGAATGCACAGAGCAAAGACGATTTTGTCCACAAGTTTTAAATTGCTGCTAAGGAATGTGATGAGTTAGGATTTTGGCTGCAGCTTTGTCTTGAATCGCACCATTGTCCGAAGCCACACGATGATTTAATAAAATTACATCAAACCATAAATTTGATTATTTCGAAGATTCTCGGTTCATGCAAACGCCAGTAATTTCCTAATTTTCAAATTTTCAAATTTTCAAATTATGCTCACTAAGGAACAAATCGCCCAACGCATCGCCCTCGAAGTAAAAGACGGCTATTACGTAAACCTCGGAATCGGCATCCCTACGCTGGTGGCCAATTACGTAAGAAATGACATCTCGGTTGAATTCCAAAGCGAGAACGGGGTTTTGGGCATGGGGCCTTTCCCATTTGAAGGTGAGGAAGACGCCGATGTGATCAATGCCGGAAAGCAAACCATCACGACATTGCCCGGTGCAAGTTTTTTTGATTCGGCGTTCAGTTTTGGGATGATCCGCAGCCAAAAAGTTGACCTGACTATTTTGGGCGCCATGGAAGTGGCCGAGAACGGTGACATCGCAAACTGGAAAATTCCCGGAAAAATGGTCAAGGGTATGGGTGGTGCAATGGATCTGGTGGCCTCGGCTGAAAATATTATCGTCGCGATGATGCACGTTAATAAAGCCGGCGAATCCAAAATTCTCAAACGCTGCACCTTACCGCTCACCGGGGTAGGTTGCGTCAAAAAAGTGGTCACTGAACTTGCGGTGATGGAAGTTACCCCGCAAGGGTTCAGACTTTTGGAAAAGGCGCCGGGTGTTTCAGTGGAGCACATTATCGCCTCAACCGAAGCCGACCTGATAATTGAAGGAGAAATCCCGGAGATGGCCTTTGCCTAAGCTCCAAATTGTTTGAGATGGTGGTCCAGGTGCTTGTACTGCAGGATGCCCCATTCTTCATCATTCATTTCGCCAAAAAAAGGATGCTTCTTGTTGGCCAGCACTGAAGGGCCTTTCTCCCGAAACCTGACAATCCGCTCGAGCAAACCCTCGCGAGCCTGATTGAAATCTGGCACGTGCGAGATCCTGAAACTGGGCACAGTGGGCAAGTTCCTCTTGAACTCATCGCGTTTTAAGAAATCCGCCTTGGCCATCCTGCCAAACAAAAACCCGATCAGGCCGCGCTTTAAGGGAAGTGTTCCATCGGCCACATCAAGCGGTTTTTGGCAGTGCTCAAGCATTTGTGATACTGACATCGTTCCCCACAAAGGTTTACTTTCAGGTGTTAGCGATTCAATCCTGCGAATCAGGTTCGCGTTGTGGTCAATGTGAAAGATATTTGCCATTATTGATAGTATTCGTCTGTAGTTAAAATGTCGGTTCGGTAACGCACATTAGGCAGGGTCACCGCTTCGCCAATCCATTTTTTGCCTTTTTCCTTCACGATCGCCGAGTCGCGGTAGGTCACTTCGATCAAGGCCTCATGGCCCGGGCTTTCAATTGCTTCCGAACTCACCGTGCGGTGCCTGAACTCGATTACCTGATTGCCGTTGAAAACCGCAAATAGCTCCCGCCAGACCCCGAGCCCGCCATCGCTGTAAGAGACCCACTGGTCTACCAGTTCTACCCGATCATCGGCAAAGAACAGAAGCGAATTTTGCGGATAGCCGCACGCTTCAAATCCATTGGTCAAAATCACGAACCTGCGGTCAATCCCGGCCATTGAATCGACAAAGACCTCATTTGACACGCTCCAAAAACCCCGTTCAAGGTAATAGGGAATTGCCAGCGCAAATTCCTTTTGCAACCCTTTTGAGTTCATGAAATTGATTCGGTATCGTGCAATGGTTGTGCTGTCCAACGCCAGTGAATCGGCCAAATGACGCACCAATACCAAATCTGTAACAGCCGATTGCAGGTTAAACGTATCCACCTGAAGTGACACTGCACCTGCCTGCCCGGACGCAGGCATCCCGACCTGGCTCCGTTTACATGAAAATGCAATTGCCGCAACCGCTGGAAGCCATATTTTTAAAGGAAAAACCATCCCGCGACAAAAATGGCCGTGATCACGCAAATCAGGTCAACCAACAGCATCGCGCCCAAGGTATACCGCGTGTTTTTAATATTGACCGATCCGAAATAAACCGCTATAACATAGAACGTCGTTTCGGCGCTGCACTGGAATATCGTGACCAGGCGGCCTGTAAAGGAGTCGGGGCCAAAGGTGCGCATCGCATCGATCATGAACCCGCGCGATCCTCCCGAGGAAAATGGCCTGAGAAGCGCCACGGGCAAGGAATCGGTAATTTCTTTTGAGACGCCGATATTAGCAAACCCGAACGCGATCCAGTTGCTGATGATCTCAAATAGGCCGCTGTTGCGGAAAAACGAGATCGCGACCAGCATTGCCAGTACGTACGGAAAAATCATAACGCCGGTTTTTAAACCGTTGTTCGCGCCCACCACGAACGAGTCAAAAACGGTGGTCTTTTTTTCGGCGAAACGCTTTTCATGATACCAGGAAAACAGCAGTGTAAAGGCAATGATGGCAATGAGCATCAGCCCCGAAAGATTCCCCGTAAACGAGTTCTTCTCCACCAAATCCAACGCATTCACGTAAAACAGCAATCCAACAATACCGCCAATCACCCCCATAAGGGCCACAATTAAAGTCACCGATTTAAAATTGATTCTTTGTTTGATCCCGATAATAATAAACGCGGCTATGGTCCCGATGAAAGAAGTGATGATGCACGGCAGCATAACATCGGCGGGGTTGGCGGCATTCTCGGCCGCGCGATAACCGATGATCGAGGTTGGGATCAGCGTCAGCCCCGCGGCATGCAGGCACATGAACATGATTTGCGGATCGCTGGCCTTGTCCTTATCGGGATTGAGTTCCTGCAAACTCTGCATCGCCTTTAAACCAAAAGGCGTAGCCGCCGAATCAAGCCCCAGGAAATTTGCGGCAAAGTTCAATGTCATGTAAGAAATGGACTCATGGCCCTTGGGGACGCTCGGGAAAACCTTGACAAAGACCGGGCTTAGCTTCCTGGCCAGGATTTCAGCCGCACCGGAATCTATAAGCAACTGCATCAGCCCGCAAAAAAACGCCAGATAGGCAATGAGTGGAATAATCAGGTCCAAAACCGTATTCTTCGCAGTGGGCAAAAGCCCGTCGGTAGCCTGTACACCACTGTAAACCTTGACCGTTTTGTTGTTGTAAACATAACTGGTATCGGCATCGGCCGTATTGCGGTTAACTACAAGGGTTTTATCGGGCGCTGTCATGATACTGTCCCGCAAAAACGATGGCAACTTCTCCGGAAAATGCTCCGATATCAAAACCGGGTCACCCTTTTTGCCATTCAGCACGAAATCAACCGAATAGATATCGGAACGCAAAAAACTAAGAACAATGTAAGCCAGTGACGACAAAAAGATAGCGAGCCAAAACCTGCTGAGGACCATAGGGTGAGTTTTGGGTAAAAATAAGGCTTATTGACGATTCGAAAATTTGAAAATTTGAAAATTTGAAAATTTCGCTTCGCTCAGTCCGCGCTTCGGGCTCGGGTGAAAAAGGGTTTTCCCCAATTATTAATTATTAATTATTAATTACACATGAAGTATCTCATCCTCAACTAACAACTCCTCTCGCCGCAGCCGCAGGAATACCTGTGCGGTGGCAATCACGTCTTTTTCGCAATAGGTCACGATGCGGTCAATGTCTTTTTCAACATAGTAAACATGCCCCACCTGGCTGCCGTCAATGTCGCCCTTGGGTGACGGGACGCCGAGCACCTTGCACAAAAGCTTCAGCGCGGTAAAATGTTTGTAATCGCCAAACTTCCAGAGTTCAAGCGTGTCGAGGTGCGGAACTTCCCATGGCTTCTTGCCAAAAAGATTGAGCTTTTGCGGAATCGGAACCTGGTTGATGATCATCCGCCTTGCGATGAACGGGATGTCAAATTCCTTGGCGTTGTGCCCGCACAAAATATGCTGCGGCTGGTTGAAATGGTTTTCCAAAAGATTGCTGAAATCCTTTAAAATCCTGGACTCTTCGCCAATAAATGAGGTCACCCGAAACTGCCGCACATCGCCCTTGAAACAAATATACCCGGCCGAAATGCAAATAATTTTGCCAAACTCGGCCCAAATGCCGGCCCGGTCGTAAAAATCCTCAGGCGTATAATCATCCTTGCGCTGATATTGCGTTTTTTGTTCCCAAAGCACCTTCCATTCCTCGTCAAGTGCCTCATAATGCGGCTCACACGGAACGGTCTCGATGTCCAGAAAAAGGATATTGGGAAGATGAATCTTTTCAATCATGGCGACGGCTTTTCACGAAGATAGCAATTGCATCCAAACCGCGAATACGGGAAAACCGCAATTCTAAACCTGAAGAATTTTGCAAACATTGCGGCTAAACTCCTGTGGCCCGCCATACCAAAATCAAAAAAGGGCCAACCTAAGTTTGACCCTTTTTAAATTCTTTCGAACTGCCGTGTTGCTGATCGGATTCCGCTATTAAAGCGCCGACGTAGGACTTCAACGTGTACGAACGGGTGGAAAGTACACCATCCATTACAGCCTCCTCGGCGAAACTGACACCCGTCATCTTCGCTCCGAAAGAATACTGCAATTTAGGAAATGTCCCTCCACCCGTTTTTATACAATAGTCCTCAAGATTTATGTCATTTGGGCGTGTCCCTGGATTAATAGTCGACAGAAAAGTTCGCCTATCATTCCCGGGCCGGGCTCTCGGCGGTGCGCGGCACCTTGCCTCCATCCCTCACGCGGCCACAAAACAAACCGTCAAACTTTATCGCGCTTTGGTATCCAGGTCAAACCTGTCGAGGTTCATCACCTTGTCCCAGGCAGTCACAAAATCGCTCACAAATTTTTCCTTGGCATCGGCACAGGCATAGACCTCGGCCACCGCCCGCAGTTCTGAATTGGAACCAAAAACAAGATCGGCCCTTGTGCCCTTCCACACAAGTTCGCCGCTTTGGCGGTTACGGCCCTCAAAAACTTCCCGATCGTCAGATGCCGCCTTCCACTCAAAGCGCATATCCAGCAGGTTCACGAAGAAGTCGTTGGTCAGCTTGCCTTTGTCTTTTGTAAAAACTCCATATTCCGAACCGTCAAAGTTGGCTCCCAGCACGCGAAGCCCGCCAACAAGCACCGTCATTTCCGGCACCGAAAGCGTCAGCAAACTTGCCTTGTCTACCAGCAAAGCCTCGGTCGGAACCGGGTAATTGGCCCTGCGATAATTGCGAAAGCCGTCGGCGATGGGCTCCAGATAGCCAAATGATTCAACATCGGTCTGTTCCTGTGAGGCGTCCATTCGGCCCGGTGTAAACGGAACTTTAATATCAAATCCTGCCTCTTTGGCCGCTTTGGAAACTGCTGCGCATCCGCCCAGTACAATCAAATCAGCCATCGAAATCCTGGAACCGGAATTTTGAAATTCAGTTCGGATCTTTTCTAATTCCTCCAATACCTTTTGAATCCGCCCGGGATTATTGGCCGACCAGCTTCTTTGCGGCTCAAGCCTGAGCCGTCCGCCATTGGCTCCGCCGCGCTTGTCGCTTCCCCTGAAGGTAGACGCCGATGCCCAGGCAGTGAAAACCAAATCGGCTACCGAGAGCCCCGAGGCCAAAATCTGTTTTTTTAGCGACGCCACATCGTCCTGGCTCAATTTATAACCCTCTGCCGCCGGAATTGGATCCTGCCAAAGTAAATCTTCCTTAGGCACCTCAGGCCCCAGATACCTTTCCTTTGGGCCCATGTCACGGTGCGTCAGCTTGAACCACGCGCGGGCAAAAGCATCTGAGAAGGCGTCGGGATCATTCAAAAACTTCCTGGAGATTTTTTCGTACTCCGGGTCAAACCTCAACGAGAGATCAGTGGTGAGCATGGTTGGGCGGTGTTTTTTTGCGGGATCAAACGCATCGGGAATAATTTCATCGGCGTTTTTTGCTACCCATTGATGCGCCCCTCCGGGACTTTTGGTGAGCTCCCATTCAAACCCAAAAAGATTTTCGAAAAAATTGTTGCTCCATTTAGTAGGCGTCTTGGTCCAGGTCACTTCCAGCCCGCTGGTTATGGTATCCGGGCCTTTTCCGGTTTTGTATTTATTGTGCCAGCCAAATCCCTGAGCATCCATGTCAACGGCTTCGGGTTCCAATCCAACATGCTCTGATGAGGCCGCGCCGTGCGTCTTGCCAAACGAATGGCCTCCGGCTATCAATGCAACGGTTTCTTCGTCATTCATGGCCATTCTGCCAAAGGTGTCGCGGATATCCTTAGCCGCCAGGACCGGATCGGGATTACCGTCGGGGCCTTCGGGATTAACATAGATCAAACCCATCTGCACCGCAGCCAATGGTTTTTCGAGGTCACGTGAATGAATTTTGCCGTCGGCGTTGTCATCGGACACCAAAACACTGTGGGGCGCCACTCCTTCTGATCCGCGCGAGTAACGCATATCGCCGCCAAGCCATTTGTCTTCGGAGCCCCAATAAACGGTTTCATCGGCTTCCCAAACATCTTCGCGCCCGCCCGCAAAACCAAAGGTCTTGAAGCCCATCGATTCCAATGCAACATTTCCGGTCAGGATCATCAGATCGGCCCACGAGATTTTATTGCCATACTTTTGTTTGATGGGCCACAATAGACGGCGGGCCTTGTCCAGGCTCACGTTGTCAGGCCAGCTGTTCAGGGGCGCAAATCTCTGCAGTCCCGCTCCGCCCCCGCCGCGCCCGTCAAATACGCGGTAGGTTCCCGCGCTGTGCCAGGCCATCCGAATGAACAATCCGCCGTAGTGACCAAAATCGGCAGGCCACCAATCCTGCGAATCGGTCATCAGATGGTGCAGGTCCTTTTTTAGCGCTGCCAGGTCAAGGCTCTTAAAGGCCTCGGCGTAATTGAAGTCCGGATCTAATGGATTGGATGCGGGATGATTTTGCCGCAAAACATCAAGCCGAAGTTTGTTTGGCCACCAATCCCGGTTCTTGGTACCACCGCCGGCAGTGCTTTGTTTGGTGTGGAATGGACATTTGCTGATGTCGCCAGATTGATTTTCCATGGTGATCTTATTAGGTTGATACTCAAGTTCAAGCGAAGATACACCATTAAATGTTATGTTAAAATCGAATGATTTTATGCTAAAATAGGCATTTGTGATTTCGATTTACAGGAGCGCTTCAATCTGTTCAAGAATCACCCAAAAGTCATCACTGTGCGCGCTTGCTTTCGTACTCTTGATGTGGTTATGGCCAAGCCGCACGATGATCAGGCGCTTTTCGGGAATGACGATGGTATACTGGCCAAGGTGACCGCGCATGTAATAGCCTTTCATTCCCTTATGCTCAAAGAGCCACCATCCGTAACCGTATTGGGGCGCATCGTTAAAGCGGGGTGTCACTGATTTGGCTACAAAAGTGCTGTCAAGGATTTGCTCTCCGTTCCATTTGCCGTGATCCAGGAAAAGTTTTCCAAACCGGGCAAAATCCCTTGCATTGCTACCGATACAGCAATAAGCTTTGACCGTTCCGCCATCGCGGTCAGTCTGCCAGAGTGCGGGATATTCGGCTCCCATCGGCTTCCAGAATTTGTCTGAAACATAGAAATTAAGTTTTTGGCCCGTTGCCTTTTCAATAACCATGGCCAGCAACTGGGTGTTCCCGCTTAAATACTTAAACTCCCGGCCGGGCAGGTCAACCCCTTTCAAACCCAGGATGAGTTTGTCCAGATTCTCGTCAAAATAGGCTCGGGTGGTAATGGAGAACGGGCTGTAGTAATTCTCGTCCCAGTTTAATCCCGAGGACATCGATGAGAGATCTCCGACGGTCATCCGTGCGGCGGTCCCGGTGGCAAATTCAGGAAAGAAATCGGCGACGGGTTGCTCAAGGCTTTTGATCTTGCCTTCCATAATGGCTTTGCCCAAGGCGGCCGAGACGATACTTTTGGCCATTGAGAAAGAATTGGAAATTGCTTCCTTACTGTAATTGTCGTAGTAGCTCTCGTGGAGGATACTATCGTTTTTGATGATAAGGAACGCAACAGTTCCCGTCTTTTTATGTTGCTGAACAAGTTTTTTGGGTAGGGGCTGAGCGTTGTATTGCCGGGATATTGGCCATGGCTGTCCAACCGCATTGTCAATGGCCACATTTTCAAAATACTTGTAATCGTCCAGAAATGCGGTCTTGTGGCCGTTGAAGTAGGTTGTGCGGATGCCGCGGAGCAGGTAGGTCGCGTCGAAAATAAGCATCAGCAAGTATGTCAGTACCATGATGCCAACAATCCAAAGAAGTAGTTTCCTGAGAAATTTCATGTGTAGGGTTTATACGAAGGTAGAGAATTTTCTGAGCGACAGACGGCAAGTGTACTCATTCAATGATGTACGCTTTTATGATTCCGTCCAGGCGATTAAACTTTTTGCGGAATGCTCCACGGTCAGTGTAAAGCCTGCCGTCTTGCATGGGTTTTTCGGCGTAGCCTGAGTATAATTTATCAACGACGTCCATTCCGGACACAACCTGACCAAATGCCGGAAATCCAGTCACTCCGTCCTGTTGCAGGGTATCCAACACGGGATTATTTTGAAGGTTGATAAAGACTTCGAGGTCACGCGTCTGCGGGCCGGTTCGGGCAAAACTGAGTGTCCCGCGCAAATTTTTAAGCCTTACCGGCTCATCGGGGATGGTAAATTTTCGCCATTGATTCATCTCGGTGAGATGAGTGTTGCCAAACTGCGCCACAAAATCAGGCACGACACGGTAAAAGACTCCGTTGTCAAAATATCCTGATTTGACCAGCTGGTAAAAGCGGTCGGCGGCGTGGGGAGAATACTGTCGATGCACCTCAACTTCAAAGCTACCTTTGGAGGTCTCGAAAAGGGCGGTGAAATTCTCGGGGGCAGTAATTTTTATCCAATCGGGGTCAAAGGTGCGGTCCCGGCAGCCGGATAGGATAATGAATATCACAATCAAACACCGGCGCATAGTACTTATTTCAATCCATTAAATAATAGAGTTCCCGGATTTTCCAGATTACCATCGGGAGTTTTTAATCCTTTTCGGCCGTTAGCAGAGGGATGGTCATAATGCAAATTGGTGCGGGCAAACTGGTTAATATATTCGCTACCATAATATAAACTTATCAGGGCCGAATCAATTTTTGGCAATCGTGGATTGGCCATCGAGTACCCCATTGACAAGTATACCGGGTTCTTGGCTGCAAAAATGTTGCGGTCGAACGATTCGAAATCGGCAAAATTGACACGGTTAATGGCCTTGCCAAAAGTTTGGGCCAATGCACAATTGGTACTTAGCACTATGAAAATGTAAAAAACTTTCAAGCCGATTTTTTTTTTCGAAGATAATGTATTTTCCGGCTTTAAACACGTAGAGGTCAACGCGTCATAATGCGGTACGCCGACTCCGTGCTGACCGTCCTGAAGGCATCCGGCGGAAGCTCGCGCCCCTGGCAATCCCAATAATTTTCGCGGGTGACGATGTCCTTCATGATTTCTTCACGACGCGCATCCCGCCGCCAGTTGAAATTGCCGGTCAGCGGATTGACTTCAACGGACGGCGCAACCTCAACCTTGGCCAACGCCTGAAGGCTCGGCGCAACAAAAGGCTTCGCATCTTTCTGTGCAAATAGACCGTGCGAAATCAAGAGCGTGAAAATCCAAATTAACTTCATTCTTAATCAGTTGATAGTGAAAAGTACAAAATTTACGGCTACCTTCATTCGCTAATTAGCTAATTCTCAAAACTCATTACATACGCCTCTAATGCCTCAAGTTCCTCATCGCTCATCGCCTTGGTAATTGTGAAATTGGTTTTCATGACCTCGTACTGGGACGGATCGACGATGGGCTTGCCGTTGCCTTTGAGAAACTCGACCATATCGGCGTTTTGCTCGCGGTAGATCCTGGCAATTTCCACAATCGATGGCCCGATGATCTTTTGGTCTTCCTTGTGGCAGGCAAAGCAATTGCCCGTTCCCTCAAAGAGTTCCTTGCCCAGGGCGACGGGGTCTTTGTGTTCCGATTTTGGATTTTCCTTTTTATCGGCGCAGCTGCAAAGCAAGAGCGCCAATACGATGGCAGATAGATGTTTCATTGTGATTTTAGCCCGGATCGCAGCGGCATCCTTTTGCTTAAGACCTCGAAGGTCTTAAAGACCTTCGAGGTCTGCAAAAGATACAGCGAAGAGCCGGAACAGCTCCAAATTATTAATTATTACTTATTCATTAATTGTGCGGCTTCCATCGCAAAATAGGTCGTGATCAGGCTCGCGCCCGCGCGTTTGATGCATGTAAGCTGCTCAAGCATGGTACGGTCGTGGTCTATCCAGCCTTTTTCGGCGGCGGCTTTGACCATCGCGTACTCACCCGAAACGTGATATACCGCAACCGGAACATGTACCGCATTTTTTACCTCGCGAACGATGTCCAGATATGCAATTCCGGGCTTGACCATAACCATGTCGGCTCCTTCCTCCACATCCATGACGGCTTCGCGGACGGCTTCCAAACGGTTTCCGATGTCCATCTGATAGGTCTTTTTGTCCTTGGGAATGTCCTGCGCATCAACCGGCGCCGAGTCCAGCGCATCGCGGAACGGCCCGTAAAACGCCGAGGCATATTTGGCCGAATAGCTCATGATGCCAACGTTGTGATGGCCTTCCTTTTCAAGTGCGTTTCGCAGCATCAAAACCCGGCCGTCCATCATGTCAGACGGGGCGAGGAAATCAGCGCCAGCAGCAGCGTGCGACAGCCCCATTTTAACCAGCGCCTCGTTGGTGGCGTCGTTTTGGACATAGCCTTTCTCAATAATTCCGTCGTGGCCGTAAATCGAATACGGATCGAGCGCGACATCGGGCATCACGATCATTTCCGGCACCGCATCCTTTATTGAGCGGATGGCCTGTTGCATCAATCCGTCTTTGTTCCAGGCCTCCTTTCCGGTGTTATCCTTGAGGTTTTCGCTAACCTTGACATAGATGTTTACTGCGCGAATTCCAAGGTTCCACGCCTGTTTAACCTGCTCCACCGAATGATCCAGCGACTGGCGGAAAATGCCCGGCATGGAAGGAATCGGGGATTTGTAATCCTTGCCTTCGGCGATGAACATGGGGAGCATGAAATCACTTGGGCTTATTGTGGTTTCGCGCACAATGGAACGGATGGAATCATTGGTGCGCAGTCGGCGTGGGCGTTGGTGCGGGAACATGTCGATGAATTTGTTGCAAATTTAGCCGTTTAATTGGTTCCGGCGCTCAGTATTAACGTTACTGGAGTATGACGAATTTAGGCGAAATAAATCATACAATCGACAATCCTATTGCGTTTGATGCTAATTTTTGCCATGAAAAGCCACAAAAATTCATATTTTAGCAAAAAATCAAAATTCGGCACAATTTGGAATTATATTATTCATTTTCAGTTCTCATCGTACTCGCCTCCTTATTCGCTTATATCAATCACCGGTTTTTTAAATTACCGCAAACCATTGGAATCATGTTGCTGGCCATCGTGGTTTCACTCGTGGTTCGATTTGCCGGACAGCACTTTTTTCCCGAGGCGACCCTGGAGATTTTTAATTTGGTTTCAGGCATTGATTTTACTGAGGTACTCATGGGCTCCATGCTCAACTTCCTGC
>JAEZGB010000093.1 GCA_023437485.1 Bacteroidota bacterium | reverse complement strand
GGAGAGGTCATATCAGCGGATATTCGGAACCGTATTGGGAGGATTGATCGCCTTTGGCATTTTAATGGTCGTGGAAAGCAATATTGCGGTTTCCATTCTGGCGATTATCGCGATGATCCTCGGCTTTTCATTTTCGCAGACCAATTACAAGGTAGGTGCAACCTTTGTTACCATTTACGTCGTTTTTATTTATGCGATGCTGATACCCGACGTGCGCAGCGTGGTTCAATACCGGATTCTCGACACCATTGCAGGTGCCGGACTGGCTTTTGCGGCAAACTATCTGTTGTGGCCCTCCTGGGAATTCCTGGCCGTGAAAACTTATCTGGAAAAATCAATTACGGCAAACCGCGGGTATTTGACCGAAATCCTCAGCCTTTACAGTTCCAAAGGCGAAGTCCCGGTTTCCTACCGCCTGGCACGCAAGGACGCGTTTATTGAAACGGGCAACCTGATGGCATCCTACCAACGAATGGCCCAGGAGCCCAAATCAAAGCAAAAATCCCTACCACGGGTTTACAAGATCGCGGTGCTCAACCATTCGTTGCTCTCTTCGGCCGCGGCACTTGGAACTTTTATCCAATCACACACCATGCAGCAATCGGAGGCGATTGACTGCGCATTGCGTGCCTCGATCCAAAACCTGGAACATGCCGCGAAAATCCTCAGGGGGGAATCCCCCGTAAGCCCGCTACCTGAAGTCAGTCTTTCAGATTTGCGGCAACTCCGGTACCGGGAAATCGAAACCGCGATTGAAGATCCCGCCGAACAAGCCAACGCGATTCAGCGGGCCGACCTGATCCTGCAACAGCTGGTCTGGCTAACCGAGGTGACCTCAAGCATCAGCAAAGCCGCCGAGGCCTTTGAAAACTCAAATCATTCGTCGTAAGAGGTAATCCTGTAAAAGGATGGTGGCCGAAATCTGGTCCAGCAACGGTTTGTCGCGCCGCTTGCTTTTTTTGACGCCGCTCTCAGCCAGTGTGCGCATAGCCATTTTGGAGGTAA
Organism: Bacteroidota bacterium; assembly: GCA_023437485.1. Classification (GTDB taxonomy): domain Bacteria; phylum Bacteroidota; class Bacteroidia; order Flavobacteriales; family Flavobacteriaceae; genus Flavobacterium. Next base: position 21,283 of record JAEZGB010000093.1, on the reverse strand, counting down.
ACCGCTCGTCCACCCGGACCACTTCAATCTGGGGAAACAATCTTGAAAATTTAACGGCAAATTCATCGGCTTGAGCGGCAATCTCGGATGGTGAGTTGTCCATCTGCCGCGGATCGCCAATAAGCACCTTGCGCACATCCTCGCGTTCAAAATACATTGTCAAATAGTCAAAAACATCTTTGGTTGGAACGGTTTCAAGGCCCGAAGCGATTATCTGCAATTCGTCGGTGACGGCAAGCCCGGTGCGCTTTTCGCCATAATCAATGGCCATGATTCGAGGCATGATATTTTTCTTGCTAAGTTCGGATTTTAAACATTACCGGCTCTCATCGGAACCCGCGACCGCTTCAAATTTTGCCATGACCGACTGTCCCTTGCGAAGTTGCAGTGATTTCCCGTTGACGATGAAATTATCGGCCAGCGAAAACATTTCAACAAACGGTGCCTCAAGGTCGGCGCCACTGCAGGCCATTTCAGTCTGAACTACATCGTAAAATTCAATCGAATAACCATTGACCTTAAATTTGCCGCCGATGCTGTTGCAGCCCGCGAAGGCGGTGAATTGCGTAGGGCTCTCAACGGTCATGAAAGGCAGCTGCTTCTGCAACTTGCGTGTGGCCTTCCCCTTGAGTTCGATCAGCATCCACCGGCCCTCAGGAATGGTCCCGGCACTGGAATCAGGCAACTTTTGTTCTGTGGCCTTATGCAAAGTATCGCCGGTAGAGATAAACACCAATGCGGGGCCGGAGACCTTCAAAACCACATCCGGAAGCCCGCGCCTGGCCAGTATGAGCGATTTCCCATCAGCCGACCAACGGTACTTTCCCTTGGATTTAACGGTTCCCTCCAGCGTGTAGGTGAAGTTTTCCGAAATCTGCAGCGAAATTTTGGGTTCATCGCAATGTGCGCACCGGTTCTCGTAAGTGCCCATATAGCCCAAATTCTGTGACTTGACCGGAATTTTCGCAGGCGCAACGGTAGCCTCGCGCTTTTGGCAGGCAGTTAACAGCAGGAAAATGAGCAGATATTTCATCGGCATCGATTGATTTATAAATTTACTCAATGCACCGGCGTGAGTAAATAATTCTGATAAAAATATAAAATTTAACAAATGTGGGTTAAAATATCCACGACTTCCCACCGTTCTGATTTTCCCCAATCGCCTGAATATGAAAAATTTTCTGCTTATGCTGGTGCTGGCCTCGGCTTATACCGCATTTTCGCAAACCCGGATTTTTAATTACTATGAGGTTTCAACGCGTGATGGCCAGTCGAACTGGAGTCCACAAAAAAACACACGATTAAAAACCGCATTTTTTTCGGATGACCGGATTGAGCTTAGCCTTGACCGAAAGTACGACCTGAACATTGTCTCGACCACCCATTTGCCTGACAAAGGTGTTGTTTATGTGTGCGATGACCAGCAAAAATCCAGGGTCACGGTTATGCTAATCGGCAATGCAAAAATGTTTGTCTATGACAACCGGGCCCGTTACCGGGTCAAACTGATCCCCCGAAAACCCTCGCCGGCGCTTTTGGCCCGGAACTCCCGATAGTTTTCAGTATTGGTTATCTTTGCAAAAACAAACCACATGAACCATTTGCGGGAAACCATTGAACAGGCCTGGGAAAACCGTTCCCTGCTGCAGGACGCGAAAGTCGTCGCCTCTATTGAGAAAGTTGTTACACTGCTTGACGAGGGCACCATCCGCGTAGCCGAACCCACACCCGATGGCTGGCAGGTAAACGAGTGGATCAAAAAGGCCGTGGTGCTTTACTTTCCGATCCGCAAAATGGAAACCCACCAGGTGGGCATCTTTGAATTTCACGACAAAATTCCGCTCAAGAAGGATTACGCCGCAAAAGGCATCCGCGTTGTGCCGCATGCGGTAGCGCGCCACGGGGCCTATATTTCAAAAGGTGTGATCATGATGCCAAGCTACGTGAATATCGGCGCTTATGTCGATGAGGGAACGATGGTCGATACCTGGGCCACGGTGGGCAGTTGCGCACAGATTGGGAAGAACGTGCATTTGAGCGGCGGAGTCGGCATTGGCGGAGTGTTAGAGCCATTGCAGGCCGCGCCGGTGATCATTGAAGACGGCGCCTTTATCGGCTCGAGATGCATCGTGGTCGAGGGAGTTCGCGTGGAAACCGAGGCCGTTTTGGGGGCGAATGTCTGTTTGACGGCATCAACAAAAATCATCGACGTCACAGGACCGAAGCCCGTCGAGAGCAAGGGCGTTGTTCCCGCGAGGTCAGTGGTTATTCCGGGCAGTTACACCAAGAGATTTGCGGCCGGCGAATACCAGGTTCCGTGCGCGCTCATCATTGGCAGGCGCAAACCTTCGACTGATTTAAAGACGTCGCTTAACGATGCGCTTCGCGAGTACGACGTTGCGGTTTAATTAATAATGAATAATTAATAATTAATAATTGGGGGCTACCGGAGGCTTGAAGGTTTTAATAATCCAGCAAAAAATGATCGGCGACGTGCTTGCCTCCACCGTGATCTGCGAGGCGGTCAGGGAGCGTTTTCCCGAAGCCGAAGTCCACTACATGATCAGGCCGCACACCAGACCGGTGGTGCTGCACAATCCATTTATCGATAAAATCGTTGAATTTGAGCCAGCGAAAAATGGCGGTTTTGGAGAATTGATCGCGTTTGGAAAGTCTCTTCAAAAAGAACACTACGATGCGGTGATCGACGCCTACGGCAAATGGGAAAGCATCGTCCCGGCATTTTTCAGCGCGGCTAAAACCAGGATCGGGATCAGGAAGTGGTACACCCGATTGCTCTACACCAAGACCATCGTCCCGAAGCAAAAAATCGAAGGCTCGGCCATTTTCCACCGTTTGCAATTGGCCTCGGCACTGACCGGGGTTCCGTCAACCATCGACTTTCCAAAAATTTACCTTACCGATGCGGAACGAGCCGGGGGACTCGCCCAGTTGCGTGAATTTGTACCCGAGGGACGTCCGGTGGCGATGATCAGCATTTTGGGAAGTTCAGGAAATAAAAGTTTGCCTGATGCCTATATGGCGCAGATGATGGACATGGCCGTTCACAACGCTCCCGTATCGCTATTGGTCAATTTCATCCCGAAGCAGCGCGCGCATGCCCTGCGGATCGTCGGCCTTTGCAAACCCGAGACCCGAATGCACGTCATCATGGACTGTTACCAGGATTCGCTGCGCGGTTTTCTGGCAGTCCTGTCGCATTGCGATGCATTAATCGGGAACGAGGGAGGTGCGGTGAACATGGCCAAGGCGCTCAACATCCCGACTTTTACGGTGTTCTCGCCCTGGGTCAACAAGGAATCTTGGAACATGCTCGCGGGCAATGACCACGTGGCGGTGCACCTGCGCGATTTTGAGCCCGAAGTTTACAAGGGAAAGCATGCCAAGAAGTTCGGTTCGCAGGCGATGCAACTCTACAAAAAGCTGGATCCTGCGCGCTACGGCGATAAACTCCGCGATTTCGTGCTTAGGATTTCTTCCCGAATTTAGCCATGTACCACTCCACCTGTTTGGCCAATCCGTCTTTTAGGCTGACCGAAGGCTTGTAATCAAGCAGTTTTTTAGCCTTGTCAATTACCGCCGCGGTCTTAAGCTGGTCACCTTTCCTCGGGGGACGGTTGTCAATCTCAAGCTTTTTCCCCATGATCTTCTCAACAGCGCGGATTCCGTCCATGGTGGTGTTGACTTCGTCGGTACCGAGATTGATGATTTCACCGTTCACTTTGTCTTCGCGCCCGATGACGGCGGCCAGACCCTCGACGATGTCGCCCACGTAGGTAAAACTGCGCTGGTGCCCGGCCGAGCCCTCAAACAAGGGAAACGGTTTGCCGTTGTGAAGGTTTTCAATGAGTTTGGTGTAGAGTTTCTCAGGCCTTTCGCGCGGCCCGTAAACCGAGTACAGCCGCATCGAGCACGCCCTGATCTTGCCTTCTCGCTGATAGCCCAGGACGAGTTGTTCGGCGGCCCACTTTGTCGTGCCGTAAAAGGATATGGGTTTTGGTACCGATTCTTCATCTACCGTGGCCTCACGCCCATAAACGGACGAAGTCGAAATATTGACAAAGCATCTGAGCCCGTCCGAATTTGCCGCCGCATCCAGGAGCCGCTGCGTCGCAAAAATATTGTTGCGAACATATTCTTCAAGTGTTGTATCAGGAGAGATGCCCGGTTGCGCGGCCAAATGGAACACGTAATCGTACGGACTTTCAAATACTCCCGAAAGGTTCGAGACCAAGTCCTTGTCCAGGACGGCAATGCCCAGGTCGGCGAGATCGGCGGCGTTCATCCGCTTTAGCGCCTCATCGTAATAGTCGCTGAAATTGTCAAGCCCGGTCACGTCATGGCCCAGCGTGTGCAGCTTTTCGCAAAGGTGGGAACCGATGAACCCGGCGGCACCGGTGACGAGAATCCTCATACTTTTTCCTGTTTTTTGATTCCATAAGGCGTCCAGACAATTTTGTTGGCCTTAACATTTTTGCGGATGGCGATGTTGGCCGCCATGCCTTCCTTGGTCTTGTAGCCGCGGCTGTGGTCCAGATGCAGGCAGATGGCCTTGTGGCGGAGATGTTTGCCCTTGATTCCCGCGTTTTCCAGGCGTTCGCCGATTTCACGGTCGCTTCCGCCGTATTTCATGCGCTCGTCATAGCCGTTGATGGCAATCATGTCTTCCCTGAATCCCGATGAATTGCAGTTGTTGAACGAAGGCGTTGTGGGCGTCACGGCATCGAGCACCGTTCCAAGAACGCCGTCGCTGGCGAGCTTCAGGGTCTGGGAAAAGCCGAGCTTATCCATCCGCTTGAGCCACGAAACGTCAAAGCACCGTTGCGACACGATATCGTCCGGGGTTATGGCCTTGGAGACCTTCATTGAAAGTTTGCAGTAACCACCGGAAAGGAATTTGCCTTTCTCGGCGTATTTGGCGTGCACCTCCACAAAATCCTTTCGCGGGATGCAGTCGCCGTCGGTCATGATGATGTATTCGTTTGCAGCCTCCACAATGGCGACGTTGAGTATTTCCTGCCGGCGGTAGCCCTGGTCTTCATGCCAGAGATGGCGAAGCGGTACCGGATACTCCGCGGCATATCGCTCGATGAGCTCGCGTGTGGATTCGCGCGAACCGTCATCGGCCACGATCACTTCAAAATCGCGGTAGGTCTGGATGCTGTAGCCGATCAGGACTTTTTCCAGCCATTCTTCGGCATTGTAGGTGCTCACGATAACCGATATCTTCATAATAGTGTCTTCGCGGGCTGCGCCCGTTAATAATTGACTGCGACCGCCTCGTCACGGGACTCCTCGGTGAAGAGCAGCGTATTGATTCCGTTCCGGGCCGTGGTCACCCTGTTTTTCTTGTTGTACTTTCGGATGAGCATGTTTTTGGCCTTGCTCTCGTCATTGGCGTAAGTGCGCTCGTGCTCCAGGTGGATGCAAATGGCGCTGTAGCGGATTTGCCTGCCGCGGATACCCGAGATGTTCAGTCGTTCGCCAAATTCACGATCCTCGCCCCCATACTGCATGTCCTGGTTGAAACCGTTCACCGCGATGATGTCCTTTTTCCAGCCCGAAGCATTGTGGCCGTTCCACGAAGGTTTGGTCGTGGTCACCGAATTGAGCAGCATTGCCCAAAATCCGCGCACCAGCAATTTCTTGATCTTGAAAGTGGCCGGAAGACCTTTTTTTCGGAGCCATGACAGGTTGAAGCATTTTTGCGAAACGATATCCTCGCGTGATATGGCCCGCGAAATCCCGAGCGGAAGCTTGAAATAGCCGCCCGAAAGGAAGTATCCCTGCCTGCGCAGGGCAAGATGCGAGGAAACAAAGTCGGCGCGCGGGATGCAATCGCCATCGGTAAAGATTAAATAATCCGAATGCGAAGCGACGATGGCCTTGTTGAGGATTTCGGTCTTTTGGAATCCGTGGTCCTCGTGCCACACATGCACTATGGGAATTCCCAATTTGTCGCGAACCGAGTCGATGAGCAGCCTGGTGCGGGGTGTCGATCCGTCATCGGCAATGACGATCTCAAAATCCCGCTCATCCTGTACGCTAAAACCCCAGAGGACTTTTTCAAGCCATTCCTCGGCGTTGTAGGTGCTCATGATCACGGATGCTTTCATGCTACAAACATAGCAAATAGTACCGTTTCCCGCTATTTTTTCCAGAACTTAAGCCCTCTTTTGATGCGGCGGCGGCGCTCAAAGCGCTCCAGGAACAAGTTCGCGTTGGATTGCAGCAATGCCGATACCTTTTGTTCGGCTATTCCGCTAAGGCGTGCATATTCACGCGACATGATTCGGATAACGTCAGACTGTGTGGTGAGTTTGGCCAGGTTTTCCATCCGCTTTTCAAAGGACATCGAGGTGTGGAAATTCATCCGGTTGAGATCAACGAGGTAAAAGTCGTATACGGGACCATTTTTTTTGATCAGCGTGTTGCCCGATGTGTTGTCGATGAACTCAATCCCCGCCTGGTGCAACCTGAAGGCAAATCGCGTGTACTGAGCTATGATGTTATCGCGATCGGGATAATTTGGATTGGTGGTAAGCTCGCGGAACATTAAATCGGCCGCCAACTGTTCGCTGACGTAAAAGCTATGTCCCAGGCCCATCGGAGAAAACTCCTCAAAATAGGCAATTGGTTGCGGCGTCCCGAAACCTTTTTCCAAAAGCATGTTGGCATATTCATAGGAGCGGCGCGCCTTGGACTTTCGGATGTATCGGTAAATCAGGGAATTGATCGCGCCCGGTTTCTTGAACGACTTGATGTTGACCTTCGTGCCACCAATCTCGAAAATTTTGATGGTGTTGCGGACCGCTTCGCCCAAAAGTTCGCCACGGGTTTCAAATTCGGCAATGCAGCCCGAGATCTGTGGCTCCAGTGCGCTGAATTTTGGGTGGATCACTTTGTTCATCGGATGCAAAAGTAACCTTTTTAAAATATTTGGATTATTTTTGGCAAAATACCACGCCGATGTTCAGGCACTACCTGATTACGCGCTTTAACCTGCGCAACCCCAAGTGGGACAAGACCAAAAACAACGAATCGCTACTTGACGATGCGTGGATGGACCACCGGATGGAACTCTTCGCGAATTTCTGTTGCCCGTCGGTGGGCGCGCAGACACAAAAGAATTTCGACTGGCTGGTTTGCTTTGATGTGACCACTCCGCAAAAATACCGCGATAAGGCCGTCGAACTGCTTTCGAATGTACCGCAGGCCCGTATCCTCTACCTCGACGGAATGCCTGCGTTTGCACCCGAGGTCAGAAAGCTGATCACCTCCGAAACCGTCGGAATCCCACATTTGATTACCTCTCGCATCGACAATGATGATTGCCTCCACCGCAATTTCATCGCCGAAGTCCAATCGCACTTCATGGGCCAGGATTACCAGGCCATCGACATCATCGAAGGCTACTCGCTGCAGGTTTCGCCCGAATTCATGCTCGGCAAAAAGGAACACATCTTCAACCCGTTCATCAGCCTGATCGAGAAAAACCACGATCCGGCGACCGTCTGGCAAAGTGACCACAATATGTGGAAAAAGGAGAGCCGGATTTCCACCGTCACGGGAAAGCGGCTTTGGATGTCAATCATTCACGAGAAGAACAAGGTCAACGAGTTTGACGGCTACGGCAATGTGAAATGGGAAGAGGTCAAAAGCGATTTTATTGTTTCCACCTGCCTGGCCGATGACCTTGGCCCCAAGCTGATTCCGGAAAACCAGTGGAAATGGCTCAGCATCAAAAACCGCCTCTATGTAAAAATGGTTTTGCTGAGCAAACGCTTCAAGAAGGCGATCGGGTTATACCGCTTCAAATAATTGCGGCCAGGCAAGGATGATTGCGTAATTTTGCCGCAGCAAACAGGCAATATGAATGTCTTACACTTAAGCAGCAATTTGAAATTTGGCGGGAGCGAACAGCAGATTATCAACCTGATCGAGGCCGGAAATGACCGTGGGATCAAGAATTTTGTTCTTTGCTATTCGGCATCTGACCTGGCTGCGAGGGCCGATCAAATAAAGGGCGAAGTGATCCCCGTACCCAAACTCAAGCCCTTCTCAATCACGCTCCTGCGGATATTGAAAGCTGCGGTCAAAAAGCACGGGATTGACATCATCCACATCCACAATGGAAAATTCGTGCTGCCCTATATGCTTTCCTGCAAATTGCTCGGGCTCCGGACCCCGGCGGTCTTTTCCAAAAAAGACATGAGCCGCAGTTCCAGCGCGATGTCCAGGATCAAGTATAATTTCAATAGAATACGCGTTACTTTATGTGTGACCGAGGCCATCAAAAAACGCTTTCAGGAAATCCTCTACCCCAAAAATCACGGGAAACTGATGGTTCTTCGGCACGGGGTAAACATCCGCAAACTGGGCGCACTACAATCTGAAGACATCCATGCGGCGCTAAATGTGCCGCCAGGTGTCACCCTGGTGGGCAACGTAGCCAATCACGTCCGCGCAAAAGGCTTGAAAACTTTGGTTTTAACACTGGATTACCTTGTCAACCAGCGCGGCATCCGCAATTTGCATTTTGTGCAGATTGGCCGTTTTACTGACCTGACCGACGAACTTAAACAGATGGTATCGCAGGGCAACCTCGAGCCTTACATCACCTTTGCCGGGTTCCTCAAAAACGGGTTCGCGTTCACCTCGCAGTTTGACATTTTTCTCATGACTTCGGAAAGCGAAGGATTTCCCCAGGCGGCGCTCGAATCGTTTTACTATAAAGTGCCTGTAGTTTCAACACGGGCCGGCGGGATTCCCGAAGTGATTACCGATGGTGAAAATGGATTGCTTGCCGATGTTTTTGACCACAAAACTCTCGGGGACAATATTATTAAGATTTTAAAGGACCAGGAGCTACGGGAAAAATTGATCAAAAATTCACATGAATTGATCATGAAAGAGCTTAATTCGGAAGTGATGACCGATAAGACGATTGAGGTTTACAAAAAAGTGCTGGAAAATGAACGCTGAAATTAACCACGAAATCCACCGCGCCCACGAAGTCATTGCCGCGGGCGGGATCATCCTCTACCCTACCGATACGGTCTGGGGAATCGGGTGTGACGCCTCCAATGCCGATGCCGTTGCCAAAATATTCGCGCTCAAACAACGCGAGGAGAGCAAATCGATGATCGTGCTTGTAAACTCCGACGGGATGCTGCAACGCGTCTTCAAACGCATCCCCGACGTGGCCTGGGACATCCTCGAATTCTCTGAAAAACCAACCACACTCGTGCTGGACGCGCCCCAAAACGTGGCCAAAAACCTCATCGCCGAGGACAACACCTTGGGTGTTCGCGTGGTGAAAGAGCCGTTCTGTTTTAAATTGATGGAGCGCATGAAGAAGCCTTTGGTCTCCACCTCGGCCAATATTTCGGGCCAGCCGACGCCGCAATCGTTCAAAGAAATCAGCCCCGAAATTGTGAACGGCGTGGACTATGTCGTAAATTTGCACCGCGAAAAAGAAGGCGGAAAACCGTCGGCGATTATCAGGCTGGGGCTTGATTCGCAGGTGAAAATCATCAGGAAATGACCAATGTCGAATGACCAATGACGAACGGACCCAACTGAAACTTTTCGGCTTCGAACCAGGAAAAATTTCAAGTTTGTAAAGTTTCCTACATCAACAGTAACGAGATCAAGCTGAAGGCTGATAGCTGAAGGCTGACAGCTAAACCCATAACCTTGAACTACCAATCCGCCCTCACCAACCCGATTTTCCAAATTACTTCCCAGGCATCAAAAGAGCTTGGGGTTGAAAGCTACGTCATCGGCGGTTTTGTGCGCGATTTGCTTTTGGAGCGCGATTACAAGAAGGACATCGACATCGTGGCCATCGGCAGCGGAATCGACCTGGCGCTCAGGGTTTCGGAGCGATTGCCGGGCAAACCAAAAGTTCAGGTTTTTAAAAATTACGGCACGGCGATGCTCCGGTATAAGGACATCGAGATCGAGTTTGTGGGTGCCCGCCGGGAATCTTACAGCGAAAGCAGCCGCAACCCACAGGTGGAGCCCGGAACCCTCAAGGATGACCAGGACCGCCGCGACTTCACCATCAACGCTTTGGCGCTTTCGCTGAATGAAAATAATTTCGGCGAATTGCTCGACCCTTTTGACGGCGTGGGCGACCTGGGCCGCAAAATCATCAAAACGCCACTTGATCCTGACATTACCTTTAGCGACGATCCGCTGCGAATGCTTCGTGGAATCCGCTTTGCCGCCCAACTCGGCTTTGCGCTCCAACCCAATACTTTCGAATCGATCAGGAAGAATTGCGGGCGGATCAAGATCATTTCGGGCGAACGCATCACCGAGGAACTCCACAAGATCCTGCTAACGGACAAACCGTCCGAAGGTTTTTTGCTGCTCTACAAAACCGGGCTGCTCGACATCATCCTGCCCGAACTCACCGCGCTGAATTCGGTCGAGGAAATCGAGGGCCAGACGCACAAGAACAACTTTTACCACACCCTTGAGGTGGTGGACAACATCTGCAAAAACACCGACGATCTCTGGCTTCGTTGGTCGGCACTGTTACACGACATCGGCAAGGCGCCCACCAAACGTTTCGACAAAAAAGTGGGCTGGACCTTCCACGGACACGAGTTTTTGGGCTCCAAAATGGTGAAAAAAATTTTCGAGAGGCTGCACATGCCACTCAACCACAAGATGAAATTTGTGCAAAAAATGGTCATGATGAGCTCGCGGCCTATTGTGCTTTCGGATGATTCGGTGACCGATTCGGCGGTGCGCAGGCTGGTGTTTGACGCCGGTGAGGACGTCGATAGCCTGATGACCCTTTGCGAGGCCGACATCACGACCAAAAATCCCAATAAATTCAGGAAGTACCACGACAATTTCAAGCAGGTTCGCAACAAGATCGTCGAGGTCGAGGAGCGCGACCACGTCCGCAATTTCCAGCCGCCGGTAACCGGTGAGGAAATCATGGAAATCTTCGGGCTTCCGCCGTCGCGCGAGATTGGCGTGCTCAAGGAGGCCGTCAAGGAGGCAATATTGGAAGGCGAAATTCCCAATGAATACGCCGCCGCACGTGAATTCGTCCTCAAAAAAGCCGAATCGATGGGCCTCAAACCAAAAAACACACAAACATGAACAAGCAGGACAGGCCGGTGGTGATCTGGCTTTTTTCGGGTTGCATCCTCATCTTCATCATGGTCGTGGTAGGCGGCATCACCAGGCTAACCAATTCCGGGCTTTCCATGACTGACTGGCATCTTGTGACCGACACTTTCCCGCCCATGAGCGAGGAAAAATGGAACGAAGCATTCGAGGCTTACAAGCAGTTTCCCGAGTACAAACTCATCAACAGCCAGAAAAATTTTACCCTGGATGACTACAAGTACATCTACTTTTGGGAGTGGTTCCACCGCTTCATTGGGCGTATCATCGGGATTGTTTTCATCATCCCGTTCGTGTATTTCCTGATCAGGAAGCGGCTTTCCAAACACACCATAAAACAATCGCTGATCCTTTTGGGCCTGGGCGCCCTGCAGGGATTCTTTGGCTGGTACATGGTCAAGAGCGGGCTGGTGGACAATCCCGACGTAAGCCACTTTAGACTGGCGCTCCATCTGGTTACGGCCTTCATCACCTTTGCCTACACTTTTTGGGTGGCGCTTGATTTGATTTATCCGCAGAGAAGGCCGCCGCACGCACTACGCGGCCTGTCACGATGGGCAATGGGAATATTGCTCCTGCAAATCATTTACGGCGGTTTTGTCGCAGGCCTCAACGCGGGCCTTGTCCACAATCACTGGCCCATGATGGCCGACGGAAAATTCATCCACGAGAGTGTCTGGCTTGAACGCGACTCTATTTTTCTCGCCCTGACCGAAGGCAAAAGCGGCGTCCAGTTCGTGCATCGCACCGTGGCCTATTTTGTCGTGGCGCTGATTGTTGGGCTGTATGTGCGAAGCCGCAAATTTGCCATCGGCAAACAACTTAAAATGGGATTGAACACCCTTGTCGCACTGGTGGGCGCGCAGTTCCTTTTGGGCATTTTCACGCTTCTGGCGGGAGTTCCGCTATGGCTCGGTCTGTTGCACCAGGTGGTGGCCTTCATGCTTCTGACGGCCATGGTTTTTGTACTGCACCGGTTCTCAAAATAGGTCAAAACTCGCCATAGAGAATTTCTATTTGGTAAAGTTAAAATACTGATAACCAAAATTTAAGTTTATGCTATCTAAATTAAATTTACATATACAGATTTTTGCCTGCGCACTTTTTTTGCTTCCGGTTTTTTCGTTTTCACAACAGGATGATTTGGGCGGATGGTATGTCTATTTTGGAAATGTGGCGGTTCCCGAAAGCCGTTTTTCAGTAGACGTCGAAGCCCAGCACAGGAACCACGAATTAGCCTCTGACCTGCAACAATTGTTGCTGCGTTCAGGAGTTAAATTTCAGGCGGCCGAATCGCTCTCGCTGGTGGCCGGATATGCATTTGTGCAGAATGAAAATAACGGCGAACCTGACGCGCCTGTCCGCGAAAACCGAATTTACCAGGAAGCAAACCTGACGCAAAAAACAGGGAGGCTGAACTTCAGGCACCGCTTCCGCTACGAACAAAGATTTGTGGAAGGCCGGGACTTCAATACCAGATACCGCTACTGTCTGTTTTTGGACATTCCGCTCACGAAACCGGATTTGGCGGCCCGAACCTTGTACGCCTCCCTGTACAACGAAATCTTTATTCACGGGCAAAAGACCGATGATTCACGCGCCGTTTTTGACCGGAACCGGATTTATTTCGGCGCGGGCTACCGGTTCACCAAAAGCCTTGCGATGCAGGCGGGCTGGATGAATCAGGTGCTCGAGAATTCAAACAAGCCGCAAATTATGCTTTCCATTCACCACAAAATGTCGATTTAACCCAGCCAGGCCTTAAACTCGGCGACGCGCTCACGGGCTACGATAACCTCATCGGCCCTGAAGGTGGGCAAAATTACTTTCAACCGGCTGTTGCTGTAGATCTGGATTTCCTTGATTGCCGCGAGGCTGACGATGAATTTTCGGCTCACCCTGAAGAATTTGGCAGGGTCGAGTTCGGGCTCCAACGCCTCGCGCGGCTGATCGATCAGGTAGTCGCGGTTATCGGCAGTATGAAGATACGTGCCTTTGTTCTCGCTGTAAATGCATTCGATGTCTTCCACCGGAACGATCTTGAGCTGTTGGCCGATGCGCACCGTGAAGCGCTTGCGATAGCTCTCGGATGATGGAGAAAGCAATCGGCGTAGCTCGTCGAGATTGGGCCCCGATGATGGGTTTCGCGACCGAAATTTCTGCACCGCAGACTCAAGTTCATCTTCGTCTATCGGTTTAAGCAAATAGTCGATACTGTTTAATTTAAAGGCTTTTAGCGCATATTCATCATAGGCAGTCGTAAAGATGATGGCGCTCTCCACCGCAACCCGTTCGAATATTTCAAACGACAGCCCGTCCGAGAGTTGAATGTCCAGAAAGATCAGGTCAGGATGGCTGTTTTTTTCAAACCACGCCACCGCCTCGGCTACCGAATGCAGCATCGCTTCGGGCGTAATCCCGAGTTTTTCCAGCTTGCGTTGCAAAAGCCTCGCGGCAGGCTTCTCGTCCTCGACAATCACGGTTCGCACTACTCCCATTTTTGGTGTTTTTCCTTTTCCATGAATTCACGCACCTTGCGCTCTTCCCAGTCCTTGCCAAAGAAAACGTTCTCGGTAAAAACCCCGAGCGCGTGAAAAGCAAGCCCGATTCCCCAAAAGAAAGCCGTCGCAAAAGTCCCGAAATCCCAGAATTCCTCTCCCGGGTCCAGCGTGAAAAACTTGATTGCAATCAGCGCCAGGTTTACCACCAGGTAAATCATGGCATGTTTGTAAAATCCCGAAAGCGCTTTCACGCGTTTGCGGATGCGCTCCAGGCGTTGTTGTTCGAGGGTGTTGAGTTGTTCCATTGCAGTTGTCAGTTGTCAGTCGTCAGTTGTCAGTTTGATTGCGTTAAAATTGATGTTTATAAACTTCAAGATGAATTTGGAATTTTGAGCTGTGGCAATACCTACCGGCCTCATTCAAAATTTAAAATTAACTCCCTATGGTCGTTCAGTTCGGCTGACGCCTCGGGTCAAAATTCAACATTTAAAATTCTTTCTCCTTGTCCATCAGCTCCCGAACCTTTTTCTCCTCCCACTCCCTTGTCAAAAAAGGAAATTTGCCAAACACGATTATGCCGTGAATTAAAAGCCCCAGCAGCATTCCGCTGGCCGAATACCACCACCAGATATATTCCGGCGAGAATACGTAATTCACCACGATTATCGACGGGATCACAATGCAATAAACCAGTACGGCTATATAGAAGTTTCGGATTTCCTTGGCTTTCCGGAGCGCTCTTTTGTGTTGGTAATCAGTTGGATTCATCATAGTTATGGGTTAAGCTTTCAGCTGTCAGGTATCAGCCGTCAGCTTGAATGCGTTAAAATCGATGTATAAGATTTTCAAGGTCAGTTTTGAGTAGTGAGTTATGGGACTACCAATCTTCCCTCATTCAAAATTTAAAATTAACTCCCTATGGTCGTTCAGTTCGGCTGACGCCTCGGGTCAAAATTCAAAATTCAAAATTTCCTTTCCTTCCTCATCAACTCCCTCACCTTCCTCTCCTCCCAATCGCGTCCCAGGAACGGCATGTAATTAAACGCCGACATGAAATGGAACAGCAGTCCAAACCCCCAGCCGATCGCCGGAAAAAAGAACCACAGGAATTTGGGATAGGTGACAAAATTGAGGATCGCAAGTGCGGGGATTACAATCAGGTAAGCCGTAAGGTTTCCGTAGAAACTCTTGATGTCGTCCACGCGCTTAAGAATCCGGGCATAATCTTCGTCCTTCATGGGCAGCGGCTCGAAATCCAGCCTTTTGGTCAATATCGGTATGCTGACCACGAAATCATCGGCAGTGTGGTCCACCAGGACTTTGCGGTCGGTTACAAGAGCGTATCGGTCGGCAATATTGGTGAGCCCGACGCCTTTGCGATCCTGCAGGACCTCCTTTTTTTGTGCGTTGTTGCGAATCCAAAGATAATTGCCGTCAATCCCGATTTTGATTGCCAACGGCCTTTCGGGGCTTGCGACATTGTGCTTCACGGCGTTCTCCAGCAAGAGTTGCAACGACAACGGGACAACCCTTGCCTCGGGGTCAATTTCGGCGTCTTCTATCTCAAAAGTGACGCTGTTTTCAAAACGCATCCTGAGCAGCGCCATGTAGGTACGTGCAAAGGCAAGTTCTTCGGCAACGGGAACCAGTTCCTTGTCCTTTTGCTCAAGCACGTACCGATACACCTTGGACAGCGATGTGGTGAACTTTTGGGCCTGCTCCGGATTTTCCTCGATCAACGAACTCAAAACATTGAGGCTGTTGAACAAAAAGTGGGGATCTATCTGGTTCTTGAGGCTTTCAAACCGCGCCGATGCGTTCCCCGCAATAATCTTCTGTTCCCGGACCTTTTGCTCCTGATAGGCCTTGTAGATGTAAAAACCGTGAATGGCAAGGCTGACAAAGGAAAAAATCACCATCGAGACGATGTAATTTCGCGGATGCTCATCGGCCAGGAAACCCGATAGGGATTGCCCTTCCACCAGCACTTCTTCAAACAGCCGCAAGAGGAAAACCGCCGCCAGCGTGAGGGTGAATGACAGTATAACGCCCGTCACAAGCCGTTTTAGCGTAAACCGGTCACGGGCAAACACGCGGTCAAGCCAGATGAATATACAGGCATTCAGGAAGTACAGCCCGACGCTGTAGAGCATGGTGAAGGCAAAATTCATCAAAAGCGCGAATCCCTTTGGCAGCGAGCCACCGCCCAACAGGTTGATTCCCTGAAGGACCAAAAAGATGGCGACTCCCAACGCAAAGCCCTTGACGAGTTCCCTGACGTACCGGTTCATTACTTGCAGTTTTTACGGATTTCGACGGCGCGGTCAAGCCCCCATTTGGGGTGGAGTTCCGACGCCGGTTTAAAAGTAGCAAAAAGTTCGATGGCGCGGTCAATGCGCCCGCAGATGGGTTTGGTGTCGGCGCCGGTGTAGGGCGCGCTGTGGAAATCAAATTCGGCCTTGCCCAAAACAGCACGCGGATTGGCGGGATCGATTATCAGAGCCTTGGCATACGCCTCCATCACCCGCGGCGAATAACTCATGCCATAGGACATCGGGTCTGATGCGATCCTGGCCGTATAAGCCATTGCCTGAACCACGAGCAGCTCAACATTGGCGGGGTCTTTTGCCATCTCCACATCCAGCGCGGCCTGCGCCTTTTCCAACAGTGCATCGATCTTTCCGGGATTTGAAAAAGCCTGCGTTGTGTTGATCAGGGCGACGTAATAATTGGGAAGCCAGCTATTGGGTTCGGCGGCGGCGATGCGTTCCAGGAGCGCCGAAGCCTCGTCCGGCTTGCCGTCTTTCCATATGGTGAGCGCGCGGCCCATGCCTTCTTCAAATTTTTGTGCCGATGCGAAAGAGGTCACGACAAGGGCGAGGATCAAAACAAGATTTTTCATGACTGTAATATTAGTGGTTGATTATGGTGTAAAAGTATTGCCGACGCTCCTGGCGGGAAAATCATCCCTACCGAACCGTCAAAATCGGCGGATGAACCGTCAAAGCCTGTCCAACTGGTTGCTTTTTTTATCGTCCGATATTGTCCAGAAGAAACCGATAAAGAAAAACCGGTCGGCCTGCTGGCCAATCGCCTGTCGGGGAAACCTGCCGTCAGGGCCCGCCGCCGATGCGTAATCGTACCCGAAAATATTTTCGGTTCCCAAAACATTCGAAACTGAGAAATACAGGATTTTTTGCGAGGTAAGCAAGTACGCCCAACTTGCGCTCAGGTTGTTGTATCCGCGGGTACGGCTTTCCAGGAAACCCGGCTTTTCGGGATTCTCGAATGGACGGCCCGAGGCAAAGGTATTGGTGAGGCCAATCTGCGACTTAAGGCTGTTTACCCAGATCTTGGCTACGGCCGAAAGCGTGTGTGTCGCGGCAAAATTGGGAGTGGCGGCGCTTTCAAAATCGCGGTAAAGCCTCTTGGTGTCCAAC
Organism: Bacteroidota bacterium; assembly: GCA_023437485.1. Taxonomy (GTDB): domain Bacteria; phylum Bacteroidota; class Bacteroidia; order Flavobacteriales; family Flavobacteriaceae; genus Flavobacterium. Next base: position 4,167 of record JAEZGB010000093.1, on the reverse strand, counting down.
AGCGAATACGAAATCCAATATTCGATGTTTTTGACCGATTTGGCATCGCACCAAAAGATTTCGGCACCGCGGGCGTGTCCGTAACCCGACTGCGAGAAATTCGCCTGAAGGCCTTCTTCGCCGGTAAAGCGCACCAGATGCGAATACTCCTTTGCGTAGGCCTCAAAACGCAACAGTTGCTTGTTGCGTGAATATTGGTAGTTAAATATCAGATGCGTAGCCTCTTCATGGTCGAGCGGGATTTGCTGTTTGAGAAATTCGTGTCCGGGAGATTGGGCGAACATACCCCCGGCAATTGAAACCTGGCCGCCCTGATGCAGCTTGAGCGCTGCCGATAGCCGTGGGGATACGCGATTGCCCAGCAGTTGGTGGTGCGAAAACCGCAAACCGGCCTTTACCGCAAAATTCCTGGAGAAAAGGAAATCGGCCTCGGCGAAGGCAGCGGATGAATTTGCGTGGTAGGCCCTGCGGTAGCGGTCGCCGTTGTCAAAGGTTTCGCTGTAGAGGTTTCGGAACCATTCGGCGCCGGCGTTGAGTTTGACGATTCCCAGGCGCCGGTCGAGCCTGAACTTGAAGTGGAGCGCATCGTCATCTTCGTTAACCTGGTCGGTGTCAATTCCGGTCCACGTCCGCCCGATACCCGCACCCGCGCCCGCAAAGAGCCTCCAGTTTGCCGGCAGGTCATATTTGAGCGAGGAATTGAAATAGAAATTGTGGTTGCGCACGCCGATTCGGACCGGCTGCGGCAAATCGATCACCTCGCGATCAATCCCGAAACGCGCCGCATCAAACGCCGCATATACCTTGAATACGCCTTTTTCCAGTTCGTGCCGGTAAACGCCCTCGCCTGAAAGTGACTGGTAAGCCCGGTTGAACTTCACGCTTTGCGGCACGGCGGCCTGATAAGGCGAAAGGTCAATGTAGGAAGTATTGAAAGTCAGTGAGCGATTGCCCCACTTTTGCGTGTTGCCTACCCCGAGGCCCACGGTCATTAGTGAAATGTCGGTTTTTTCCTGTTGGATATCGTCGGCAGTGTTCAAAAGCAAAACCCCTGACAGCGCATCGCCGTACTCGGCCGAATAACCTCCTGTTGAAAACGAGATGCCGTTAAAGAGGAATGGCGAAAAGCGCCCCCGCGTGGGCAGGTTCTCGAGCGTTGCGCCGTAGGGCTGGCTAACCCGGATGCCGTCCACGAAGGTTTGGGTTTCCTCGGCGCGGCCTCCGCGAACAAAGAGCCTGCCGTCCTCGGCGGCGGCCTGAGTCCCGGGTAAGGTCTGCAGGGCCGCGACAATGTTTCCCGCCGAACCCGCCGTGGTAACGATGTCCATCGGCTTGAGCACCGACGCCCGCGCCTTGTCGCCGGCCTCGAGCGTTCCGGCGGTGACCACGACCGCATCAAGCGCCATCGCCGAATCGCGCAAAGTGATTTTTAGCCCGCTTGCCCCGGCAGGGACAATCTGCCTTTCGAAAGTTTCAAAACCCGGGGCGGAAACCACCAGCGTCAGGTTTCCGGATTCGGCAGTCGGGAACGAAAACCGGCCAAGGGCATCGGTGATCGCACCATCGTATGAGCCCTTGACAAAAACATTGGCGCCAGCGACAGGTTTGTCGGATTTGTCAACAACGGTTCCGGCAATCTGCATTTGCGAGAACATCGGAACCGAAATCAATAGAAAGAATAAAAACGATTTCATGACTGGAATTTTGGGCAAAGTTGGAGCGTGGGCCACGCATCTGAAAAAATAATCTACCCAACTGTCGAAATTGCAGGATGGACCGCAGATTGCGTAAATTGCAGCATGAAAACAATTATATACCTGATGATCCTGCTGCCGGCGATTGCCATCGGACAGGAAAAGTACGATGCCGTCCTGGCCAAGTCCCTGGGCGGTAATGACAGCGGAATGAAATCATACGTGATGGCAATCCTGAAGACGGGACCTAACACCACAGCGACCGATGCTGAAAAAAAGGAACTTTTTGCGGGCCACATGGCCAATATCAGGCGGTTGGCCGATGAGGGAAAACTGGTCGTGGCAGGGCCTTTTGGGAAGAATGACCTCACCTACCGCGGCATTTTCATCCTGAACTGCGAGAACGTGGAAGAGGCAAAATCACTCACCGAGACAGATCCGGCGGTTGTGGCGGGGATCTTTGCATGCGATTACCTTCCGTGGTACGGGACGGCAGCGCTGATGGCCACACCGGGCATCCACGAGAAAATCGTCAAGGCAAAACCGTAAATTGTTGATTACTTTTTTTAGCGAAGGCGGGTTTATCTTTTACCTTTGCGCCCTTACAAAACGCATATCATGGTTTATAAATTCAGGGTAATTCTCGATGCCGAGGAAGATGTTTTTCGCGACATCGCCATACTTGAGGACGACAGCCTCGAGGACTTTCACAACGCGATCGTAAATGCTTTCGGTTTTGACGGGCTCGAACCGGCTTCGTTTTACACAAGTGACGAACAATGGAACCAGGACGAGGAAATTTCCTTGTTTGACACCGGCGACGTCCCGGGCCAGCAAAAGGTCATGGCTGACTACCAATTGTCTGAAATTGTCAATGCCGATGCCACCAAGCTCATCTACGTCTATGACTTTTTGAACATGTGGACGTTTTTGATCGAGCTCGCTGCCATCGAGGAAATCCAGGCAGCAGAGGATTACCCGAGCGTGCTGTTCTCGCATGGCGCAATGCCAGCCAGCGCCCCTGACAAGGATTTCTCCGATTCCAATGAAAACGCCTTTGACTACGACGACGAGGACGGTTACGACCAGGACGACCTTGACATGTTTGACGGCGACGGCGAAAACTTTGAGGATTTGGGGTTTGAGGAGAACTGGAACTGATGTAATTAGCGAATGGGGTAATTAGCGAATTAGCGAATGAGGCAATTAGCGAATGACCTTCAATTCGTCTTCCAGGTAATCCATTTAAATCTCTTTTATTAAATATACTTATTCTTATTTGGCCAATTCGCTAATTCGCTATTGGCTCATTATCACATTAACCATGATTAACCTCTACAACGCCCAAATCGAATCTCTTTCCATCCACCGCGTGGGCAACAAAAGCCGCAATGAAGCGGTTTTCATTTCATCGGAACCGTATAAAATGACTGACGAGATCGCGCCGTTGCTCAAGGAATTTTTCCTGAAGCCGTTTCGCGAAAAGGAGGAAAATTATTACCAGTTTGCGCACGACGTAGATCTGGATTACCACGATATGTACAAGCTTTCGACCGAGGTATTTACAAATCCTTCAACGTCGCACGAGGTTTCCAAACGCATTACCCAGCATCTTTATGACCAGTCGGCACACCCCCACATCAAGCCGGGTGAAGTCTATATCGCACATAATGCCAACGTGACCATCGACAACAATCCGTGCGATGTTTTGGGTATTTTCAAGAGCGAGATCCAGCAGGATTTTATTCAGTTCAAGGAAGAGGGATCGCAGTTGGAAATGCTGCTGCAGCAGGGCATCAGCCTGAATAAACTGGACAAGGGCTGCCTGATCTTCAACTATAAACAGGACGAGGGTTACAAAATTCTGAGCGTGGATTCAAACCGATATGACGCGCGGTACTGGCTTGAGCACTTTTTGAGCGTCGATGCGTTTGAGGACGAAAACTTCATCACTAAAAAATACCTTAAGTTTTGCCAGAACTTCGCCAAAGACGTCGTACTTCCGGCCGAGGACAAAAAAGAAGAGGTGATGTTCATGAACCGTTCGGTGAACTTTTTTGCCAAAAACGATGAGTTCGAAGAGACCAAGTTCCTTAACGAGGTGTTGGACAATCCGGACCTGATTCCCGAATTTAAGAGCTACAAGGTGGACAAGGGCGCCAAATACAGCATCGAGGACGTGACCAATTTCCCGATTGCGAACGCAGCGGTTTCGGACGCGCGCAAATCCATCCGCAACGTGATCAACCTCGACACCAATATCCAGATCAAACTCGATTTCATCAATCCCGAAAGCGCCGAGAAGTTTGTCGAGAAGGGCTGGGACGAGGAAAAACAGATGTATTATTACCTGGTGTACTTCAACAAGGAACAAAAAAGTTAAATTGTAAGATATTTCGGGTTTTCTTAGCGAGTTTTGCGTGCTTCGTCGATTAAATTTGCATATAATCGATGTTTAAAGTACGTTTAACCC
>JAEZGB010000089.1 GCA_023437485.1 Bacteroidota bacterium | reverse complement strand
CCATCGACCGCGATTTCGGCTTCCAGATTCATAACATTAACGAGCGGCTCGACAGGTTTTCGGCCAATTTCAAGGCGGCGGTCTCAACCGGGGAAGGGCGCAACGTAACCGGAAAAGCCGACGACGGTGTGGCCCTAACGGGCAAGGCCGAAATTTTTCCCTTTGGCGCGTTTGAACGTGACGGTACCTATTTTGAAGGCGATCTCGTCCGCGAGTCCACGCCCAAATTGATGCTTAGCGGTGCTTTCCATCAAAATAACGGGGCGCTCCGCACTCAGGGACAGTTGGGCGCCGATTTGTTCCAATCCCGAACGCTGCAATCCGTATTTCTTGACGCAATGTTCAAGTATCAGGGATTTTCGGCCTGGACCGCGTATATGTCACGCAGCACCAGGGAAAACGCCGTAACATTCAATCCCGCCGATCCGCTTGATTTTAATTACGTTTACACCGGCAGTGGCTTTGATTATCAGCTTAGCTATACATTTCCCTCAAATTATGAGCTGATCGGGCGGTACTCGCTCCAGAAGGTCCACCGCGATATTCACGAATTTGCGCCTCATGCCAAACAGTACAGCTTGGGGCTCACCAAATACATCTGGGAGCACACCTTTAAACTGCAAACCGAGATTACTTTTGACCAGCACGACTTTTTTAACGGCGCCCGCCGCGATAGTTGGTACTTCCGCTTCCAGGTCGAGATTGGTATCTGATTACTGCCTGGCCTGGTCCTCGGCCGTTTTGAGGTTATACACCATGATGCGCTGGTAGCGCTTGTCACTGGCGTCATAAACATAGGTAAAGGTCCGGGCTTCAGGATTGAAGGTGAGTTTGCCTTTCATGATCTTTGATCGCATTTGCCAGGTGGGTTCACCTTTTTCATTGACCGAATAAGCGGTTATTGAGCCGTGAAAGAGTCGAGAAACCCCGTCGTCAACCATGCTGATGGCAATATAGCCGTTGCTTTTGGAACCCATCTCGCGCACATCGATGGTAGTGTGCTCATATTCGGTTTCCCGAAGGACATAGGAATTGCTCTGATCGCTCCAGACATAGTACTGCCGGGAATCACTGGTATAACGGGTTTGCGAATCTATTTGCGCCGATGCGGCCGTGGCGAAGAATACGATAAATAGCAGGTACTTTAACATTTGGGAAACTTTTGTTCCTAAACGCAGATATTCACAACTAATTGCACTTCAGGCGTTAAATTGCCGCGGCGTTCACAATTGCGGTAAAATCGGTCGCTTTGAGCGATGCCCCTCCAATAAGCCCACCATCCACATCTGGTTTTGAAAAAATCTCGCGGGCGTTTTCGGGTTTTACGCTTCCCCCGTACAGGATCGGCAGTTTTTCGGCCACATCAATCCCGAATTTTTCAAGCACCGTTTCGCGGATAAACGCATGCATTTCCTGCGCCTGGTCAGGTGTTGCGGTCTCGCCGGTGCCAATGGCCCAAACGGGTTCGTACGCCAGGATTATCTGGTCCCAGTTCTCCTGGCCGATGTGGAAAAGCCCGTCGCGAAGCTGGTTTTCGATAATGTTGAAATGCTGGCCGGAATTGCGGTGTTCCAGTTCCTCGCCAATGCAAAAAATGATTTCCATCTGGTGTTCCAGCGCGGCATCGACCTTGTATGCCAGCACCGAATCGTTTTCATTGAAAAGCGTACGCCGTTCCGAATGCCCCAGAATAACGGTATTCACTCCCACGCTTTTGATCATATCGGCCGACACCTCGCCAGTGTACGCTCCTGATGCCGCCTGGTGCATGTTCTGGGCCGCAACGCCAATATTGGTGAATTCAAGGTGATCGGCTACCGAGGCAAGGTTGACAAACGAGGGGGCGACCAATACCCTGACGGGCGTATCGGTAGGGATTTTCTCGATGAGCTCGTTTAAAAGGTCTTCGGTTTCTTCGGCATTGAGGTTCATTTTCCAATTCCCCGCCACAATCTTGTCTCTGGTTTTTACGGTCATTACTTCAGGCTGTTAAGTGTTTGGTCAATTTTTTCAAAGTCCGATTCGATGGCGCGGTACAGGACCACGTTGCCCTTTGCGTCCAAAATAATATAGCGCGGAATCCAGTCAAGGTCTATCGATTTGCCAAATTCGCCTTTCATTCCGTCAGCTGACCAATAGTGCGAGCCTTTCAACTGATGTTTCGCAATGCCGTATTTCCACTGGTCGTCGGTGCGGTCCATTGAAACAAATACATAGGCGGCTTCGGGATGATTGGCTTGCAACTTTTTAAAATCAGGCATTGATTTTACACAATCCCCGCACCATGAAGCCCAAACTTCAATAACCACGGGCCTGCCGGCATGTTGGGCTATTATCTCGGCAAAAGTTATTTGGGTCCCGTCAGTCGCCGTCAGGTTTTTCTGGAGCGCATCAGCCGAAAACTCATTCTTTTGTGCATTGGTACAAGACATGGCAAGCGAGGCGATAAACAATAACACAAGGTTTTTCATAAGCGCTAAATTACGGATCCAAATTGACCGGCCCATGACTTTATGGTAGATTTGGCGTATCGTTCTTATCGTTTTTTTGCAGTTCGTCAAGGAAAATTGGCCGTTCGCGCTTTTTCTTTCTTTTTGGGAAGTAGCGTTCGCGCAAAAGTTTGATTAGCCATAAACCCGCAAGGGCCATCAGGATGCATCCCATCACGATGTGGAATGTGTTGCCCAGCGGCGGGTCTTCCCAGGTAGCGACATGATCCAGCATGTAGTATCCCAGGGCAATCATGGCCAGGCTGGCGATGATGAAATACCCCTGGTAATCAGTTCGTTTCCGGAATCGTCTGCTAGAAGCCATCACAAATTGAGTTTGTCAGAATCATTATGGTGTAATTTCTGGGTGATTGTACCTTTTTCAAGTACCACCAGGCTCGGATTGGCCCGCTCGATGGTTTTGATGGTGGTCGCATCGCAAAAATAATAATCAAAAGTGTGCGAATAACGTTCCTTGGCCCGGGCAATTTTTTCAGGCCCCGATGATGTCAAGGCAAGCACTTTATATCCCTTGGCCGCCGCGGATTTGTGAAGTTGTTCAAGTTTCGCCATTCCTGCCGCGCTGGACTGGTCCAGGTCATAGGCGGTAAACATCAGCACCTTGGGTGCAGCCAGGATTTCGTCGGTGTAGTCAGAACCGTCCAGCTCCATTGTGAAATCGTGGATCGGAGGCACATAGCCTTTTGAGATTACCACATCGCGGCGGTCCACGAATTCGGCCCCTTCAGGCAGGTTCATCAAATCGGCTTCCTTATACTCTATGTTTTTACCGTCAACTTTGTAAATAAAAGTCATTTCAATTTCATCGCGCGGCGCACCCTCAGGGATTGACATGCCTTCCTGAATATTGGTCCCGGTCTTGTAGGCGCGGAAATCCACAAGCGGAAGATGGTTCAGCACATAGTATCCCATAAATATGCACAGTGCAAGGGCGATGCCCACCACGATACCGCGGCCTGCACGGGTAAAGAGCGGGGTTATGTATTTTTGGTTGACAAACAATATCAGGATAAAGAACAGCAGGATGATATCTTTCCAAAACGACTGCCACGGCGTGAGTTTAAGGGCATCGCCAAAACAGCCACAATCGGTCACTTTGTTGAAGTATGCCGAATAGAAGGTCAGGAACGTAAAGAATACGATCATCAACAGCAGGCTCCAAACGGTGAATTTACGCTGATATCCCACCAGGAGCATTACCCCGAGAATCGCTTCAAAAATCACGATAAAAACCGCAAGTGGAAGCGCAACGGGAATCAGGAAAGGCAGGTTCAGTACGGTTTCGCCAAAATATTCGGCGAGTTTATAGGAAAACCCCACCGGATCATTGAGCTTGATCAGCCCCGAAATGATAAACAGCAACCCCACGAATATGCGCGAGAACCACGTGATGAATTTTTTCATGTCGATTTATTGAATCCCGTTAAAATTAAGGCAAAAACTGAATAGTTGATCATATCGCGGTAATTGGCGTCGATCCCTTCCGATACCAGCGTTTTTCCCTGATTGTCCTCGATCTGCTTAATGCGAAGCAATTTTTGCAGGATCAGGTCAGTGAGCGAACTTACCCTCATTTCGCGCCAGGCCTCGCCGTAATCGTGATTTTTGGCCTCCATCAACCGTTTGGTTTCGGCAATCTTTTCATCGTAAAGAGCGCAGGCCCTGGAAACATCCAGATCGGGTTGTTCGGCCACGCCAAGTTCAACCTGGATCAGCGCCATCACCGAGTAATTGATGATGCCCACGAATTCGCCGGTTTCGTCCTCGTCCACCAGCCGCACATTGTTTTGCTGCAGGCTGCGGATGCGTTGCGCCTTGATATAGATCTGGTCAGTGAGCGATGGGAGCCTTAAAATGCGCCAGGCGCTGCCGTAATCGGCCATTTTCTTGGTGAACAGGTTTCGGCAAACCTCGATGACCCTGTCATACGCTTGGGAAGTGGGCTCCATTAAAGCTATATTTGTATCAGATTTTTTTCAAAAGTAGCATAATTTTTTAATAATCCCAGATGACGATTAACTGCGCCGGAAAGCTGGTATCGCTGGAAAATCCCAAAGTTATGGGAATCGTGAACCTCACTCCCGACTCGTTTTTCCAGCCCAGCCGAAGCCCGAATCCCGATGACGCCGTCCGCGCCGTCGCCAATCTTTTAGAAGCGGGGGCAACCTTTCTTGACCTGGGTGCCTGTTCAACCCGGCCGGGAGCTTCGCCGGTGAGTTCTGAACAGGAAATAAGTCGGTTGCTGCCAGCCCTGCGGGCCATCGTGCGTGAGTTTCCCTCTGCGGTGATTTCTGTCGATACGTTCCGTGCCGAGGTGGCCCTTTCGGCGGCGGGAGAGGGTGCGTGTATGATCAATGATGTTTCGGCGGGGCTTTTGGACCCGATGATGCTAGAGACCGTGGCCGGGCTTGGCGTTCCTTTTATCATGATGCACATGAGGGGCACTCCGCAGGATATGATGGATCACACGGATTATGGCAATATCGTCAGGGAGATGTTGCTGTATTTTTCTCGGCAAATCGCAACGGCCAGGGATTTAGGAATCAGCGATCTCATTCTGGATCCCGGGTTTGGATTTTCAAAAACGCTTGAGCAAAACTATGAAGTCATGCGCCGGCTTTCGGAATTCCAGATAGCCGAACTTCCCATTTTGGTCGGGGTTTCGCGCAAGTCAATGGTGCGGGCCGTTACGGGAACCGATGCCAGCGGGGCGCTCAACGCAACAACCGCACTTCACATGGCTGCGCTGATGGGCGGGGCCAAAATACTTAGGGCGCATGATGTGGCCCAGGCCGTGGAATGTGTCAGGATCTATGAAGCGCTCACTCGTGGTGATAAGGTTCTCCGCGCAGAATCGTGAATCCCCGATATAGCTGTTCAACAAAAAAAAGCCTGACCATCTGGTGTGAAAAAGTCATGGCCGAAAGCGAGAGTTTGCCATCGGCACGGTCATAGACCGCCTGTGAAAATCCGTACGGCCCGCCAATAAAAAACACCAACGCTTTGATCCCGGAATTCATGTTTTTTTGCAAAAGCGCCGCGAATTCCAAACTCGAATATTGCTTACCGCGCTCGTCCAAAAGGATCAACCGGTCGCCGGGATTGACCCTGGCCAACAGCAGTGCGCCTTCCTTTTCCTTTTGTTCGGCCTGCGAAAGGTTTTTGGCGTTGCGGATGTCGGCCACCACGTCAAGTTCAAATTTTATGTAATGCGAAAGCCGTTTGGAATATTCCGAAATCAGGGCGGCAAGTGCTGCCGAATCAGTTTTTCCTATGGCGACAAGGCGGATGAGCATCGGGAAGGGGTTGGGGGCAAAGGTAATGAGGAAATGAGGGAATTTGAAAATTTGGAAATTTGAAAATGAGGATTCGGAGCGTAGCCGGACGAACGGACCATGGTGGAGTTAAGTGACGAAATTTGAAAATGGAGGAGGAACAAAGGACAAAAAGTCGAAACTATCCAATCATTTTTTATAGTTGCATTCGCAGATATAATACAATTACATTTGTACTGGTGCCCTTTTAAATTAATTTTCAAATTTCCAAATTTTCAAATTTTCAAATCTATGATTTCTCCCGACGCTTTCCTCCACGAACTTAAAACCATTATCAACGGCGGGATCCGCGAAGATATCGGGCCGGGCGATCATTCGTCGTTGGCGTGCATTCCGGCCGATGCCAGGGGAAGGGCCAGGTTGCTGGTAAAGGACACGGGAATCATTGCCGGTGTCGAATTTGCCCAAATGGTTCTGCAGGCCGTCGATCCTGGTTTGGAAATGGAGGTTTTGATTCCCGACGGCACACCAGTGAATAACGGGGACATTGCCTTTACCGTTCACGGCTCATCGAGGTCCATCCTGGGCGCCGAGAGGCTTTTGCTCAACTCGATGCAGCGGATGTCGGCCATTGCGACAAAAACCCGCCATTTTGCAGATTTGCTGGAAGGGACCAAGGCCAAAATTCTGGACACGCGCAAGACCACGCCCAATTTCCGGGCGGCAGAGAAATGGGCCGTCAGCATCGGCGGGGGCGAAAATCATCGCTTTGCGCTCTATGACATGATCATGCTCAAGGACAACCACATCGATTTTGCAGGCGGAATCTCAGGCGCCATAAGCAAAACGCGGGAGTATTTGCGGCAGAATGATCTGGACCTAAAAATCATCGTCGAGGCACGAGATCTTGCCGAGGTTGCCGAAATCCTGGACGCCGGCGGAGTGTACCGGATATTGCTGGACAACTTCAGCTATGACATGACCCGAGAGGCGGTAAAACTCATAGGGGAGCAGTGCCTGACCGAATCCAGCGGGAACATCAATGAAAAAACCATCCGGCAATATGCCGAATGCGGCGTGGATTACATTTCATCAGGCGCGCTCACCCATTCAGTTTATAATATGGATATGAGCCTCAAGGCATTTTGATCATAGGGCAACCTTGCGGGTTTCAATTTCACCTGTGGTAAAAGTACGGCGCAGGACATAGATTCCGCGTGGCAGGTATTCCAGGTCATTGCGCGAAATTTTCCGCCCGTTCATGTCAAAGAGTTCGATGGTATATTGGCCCGAATTGGCACCGGCCACAAAATCCTTGATGGAAAGCGGCTCTACGGTGAGCTGCAGAAAAAGTTTGTTGTAACCGGTTTCGGGCTCCCAAACGTCTTGGTTGGCAAACCGCACTGAGTACCGCTCGTCGAGGCCCATCACATCGTGGTGGACGTCGGGCAAGTGCAGGAAGAGGTCATAGGTGCCGGCGGGCAAAACCGGAATATTCTGGGTGATTGAATAGGTGGTGCCCTTTAGCCACAGGCGTGCGTCGCCGTCAATCTGAAGCGAAGTTTCGTCGCCGGTATCCACATTGCGGTAAATGATATAGGACCTCCGCTCATTGGCAAGGTGGCCAAAACCGGTGTTGCGAAGGTTTATCACCAGGTTGGTGGGCGAAAGGCTGGCCGAAATAAGTTCAAATCGGTAACCGAGCCTTTTTTTGATCTCGTCAAAACATCCCTGCGACTGAAAAATATCAATCACTTCTTCTTTGTAGTCGATATTCAAAAAGTCAAAATTGTACTGGTCCAACCGGAAAAGCGCGTTGCTGCATGTAGTGTATTCGCTCACCACGCAGGTCTCGCCGCCGTTCACGGTATACATGGTTTCGGCCTGCAGGTAAGCCCGTTCCGATTCGTTGTTAAAAGTCCCGTAGTCGGTGGCGTCGGCCAGGAAACAGTCGTTATAATGCCCAACACGCGCCTTGAGGACCGTCAGGTTGTAGGCCTCCAGAAGGCTGATGGGTGTTGATCCAAATACATTTTGCTTGATTCTGGGCGTGCGCACCTGTATCTGGATGTCCCAGCCAAAGTTTTCCAGGACCGAGAGCAGGACCTCCTGCCGGTCAATGAGGTTCTGGGTAGTGAGGTTGCTGTTGCCGGTACCAAAATTATCGCTCGTGTACCATTCGCCGTAAATTCCAATAAAGCCCACCTGTAGCGAATTGATCACGTCGCGATTGTTGTAAATGGTGCTTTGGAGTTGGAGAATGTGCTGCAGGATGATGTGTTTTGGGGCGTCCTTGGGCTCGGCACTGGGGTTGTTGTCGCTGTAGGCAAACCTGATGATTGTTTTGACCCCGCTGTTACGGATAGTGTTGAAATCAGTTTGCATATTGTTGAGAAACGTTTGTGAGATGGGCGAGTTGATAAAACTTTCCAGGTAAAAAATCCGAATGATCAGCGTGATGTTTTGTTGCCGGTAGCCTTCCAGCTGGGATTGGGACAAAAAGCTGTAATTGCCCGAATGGGTCTCGGTGTGCTTGTAAAACCCGCGTTCGGGGTTGGCAATGTCCTGATTGTGTGCCGTGTAGGAAACTGTCTGGGTTTGCGCGTTGGCCCAGAGGCCGAACCACAAAATCGAGAGGTAAATAATTTTTTTCATGGTATGTACAATTAGATTGGTTTGTTCCTATCAAAATTCCTTATAAAATTTCGGCCGCCTTTATACAATTCCCATGAATATCTTATATGTTTTGCTTATAAGTAATTGACTGTTAATTATTTAAATATAAACACGCCAATCCCTTTCGAACATCTTTCCTGTTTTCTGATGAATGCCTTACTTTAGCACAAATTCCCAGCAGTGTCCAAGGAAATTGAAGAAAAACTCGAGACCATTCCCGTGGTGCGCAGCTTGGCGCGGGGCCTTAAGGCCGTAAAGTTGCCATGGCTGCAGGGTCTGACGCTATATGAGTTGTTGGAAATCTACGTTTTGGGCATCGCCGAAAGCGCGCTTACTTACCGTGCGGCGGCCATCGCGTTCAGCTTTTTTATGTCGATTTTTCCCTTTGCGCTCTTCATACTCAACCTGATTCCGTTTATCCCGATTCCGGGATTTCAGGATGATTTCCTGAATTTTGTCGAAGCAAATGTCCCGCCCAATACCTATGATGCGGTGTCGGCCATCCTTCATGACATCCTCAACAACAGCCAGAGCAGCCTTTTGTCAACGGGTTTTGTACTGTCGATTTTCCTGATGGCCAACGGGCTGAATTCAATTCTTGGCGGTTTTGAGACCTCGCACCACGTATTGATCAAGCGCGGGTTCTTCAGGCAGTATTTTGTTGCCCTCGCCATGTCGCTGGTGATGTCTTTCCTGCTTTTGTTTACCGTTGCGATCATAGTGGTCTTTGAAGTGTTTTTGCAGATCACCAAGATCCAGAACATTTTCAGTGAAAAGATCCAGGTCCTGGAGATGGGCCGGTATGCATTTGTGATCCTGATGATCCTGATGACCACCTCGCTGATGCTCAAGTTCGGGACCAAGCATACGGGGAAACGGTCGTTTATTTCAGTGGGTTCGGTTTTTAGCACCATATTGATTGTGATCTCGTCGTATTTTTTTGGGATTTGGGTGGTACGGTTTTCCAATTACAATGAACTGTACGGTTCCATCGGGACTTTGCTGATCATGATGTTCTACATCTGGCTCAATTGCATCGTACTATTGCTCGGATTCGAACTCAATGCCGCGATCAACCGCTTAAAGCGAAAAAACTTGTTCACACCCGGCTGACCTGGCCGCATTTTGCTTATTTTTAGATGCTAAAGATATGGCGATGGCAACCAGTATGACGATGGCGGCAATAGTGCTCTCCGGGATTTTCTCCTGGGCGCAGCACGGGGTGACGGGAAAGTGGAAAACCATTGACGATCATTCGGGCAAACCGATTTCAATAGTGGAAATTTTTGAAAGAAAGGGCAGGTTTTACGGAAGGGTCATCGATATTCTTGATCCCAAAAGCCGTGGAAAATTTTGCGAAAATTGTCCGGGTGAAGATCGGGGGAAACCCATTATCGGGCTCACCGTAATCAAAGGGCTGGTAAAGGACGGGCTGGAATACTCCGGCGGCCGAATCCTTGACCCCAAACACGGAAAACTTTACAAATGTTCCATCAGCCTCGAGTCGCAAGACAGGCTCAAAGTGCGCGGTTACATTGGCGTTCCGCTTTTGGGGCGGACCCAATACTGGCACAGGGTGAAAAACTAGATCATGTTCTATATCGAAGCGATACTCCCGCTGGCCCTGCACCGGACCTTTACCTATAGCGTTACCCAAGCCGAATATGATTTCATCAAACCCGGAATGCGCGTTGCCGTGCCCTTTGGCCGCAATAAGCTCTATACGGCCGTGGTGAGTTCGCTCCATCAGAACCCGCCCGAAAATTACCAGGCACGCGACATCGATCATATCCTGGACGAAAAGCCTGCGGTTACCGCAATACAACTGGAGCATTGGCAATGGATTGCCTCCTACTATATGTGCGCAATCGGCGATGTGTACCGCGGCGCGCTTCCCTCGGCATTGTTGCTGGAAAGCGAGACCATCATTTCGCTTTCGCCGGGCGTGGTCAATACTTCGCAATTAGGCGATGATGAATTTTTGGTCTACCAGGCGCTCACCCAGCAATCGGCGCTCAAGCTTGAAGAAATCGCCGCAATCCTCGGCCGAAAAAGCGTGTTCCCCGTTATCCGGAACTTGTTGGAAAAGCAGGTGGCCACCCTTCGGGAAGAAATTACCGACGCCTACAAGCCCAAGGTCGAAAAATACTACCGCTTGAGCGAGCAGTGCAGCAATGATCTGCAGTCGCTGATGGAACTGCTCAAAAACGCGGGCAAGCAACGGGAGGCGGTCATGGCATACTTCCAATTGTCGGCAGGCAAAAAGCCCGTCAGGGCGAAGGAATTGATGGAAACCGCTTCGGTTAATTCGGCGGTGCTTCGGTCGCTGGCCGTCAAAGGGATACTTGAAACCTATGAAATTAGCCAGGACCGCGTTGTTTTTGACGATGCCGAGTCCGGTTTGCCGATCCTCACCGACGCGCAAAAAGCGGCGATGGAATCCATCAACACCGGGCTGGAACAAAAAGACGTTGCCCTGCTGCACGGAGTTACATCAAGCGGAAAGACCGAGATATACATCAACCTGATCGCAAAAAGCATCGCAACCGGGAAACAGGTCCTCTATCTGTTGCCCGAAATTGCCCTTACCGCACAACTTGTTGGCCGTTTGACCCGCCATTTTGGCAACCAGGTCACGGTTTACCATTCCAAGTACAGCAACAGCGAGCGTATCGAGGCCTGGAACCGCACACTGGAAAATGCCGATTCGGCGCGCGTGATCATTGGGGCGCGCTCGGCACTTTTCCTGCCGTTTCAGCAATTGGGGCTAGTGATTGTTGATGAGGAGCACGAACAGATGTTCCGTCAGCAGGACCCGGCACCGCGTTACCATGCGCGCGACGCCGCCATTGTGCTGGCAAAAATGCACGGGGCAAAGGTGGTCCTGGGAAGCGCTACTCCCGCCATCGAAACCTATCACAATTCGCAAACGGGCAAGTACGCGCTTACCACCCTGAGCCGCCGTTATGCCGATGCGCCGATGCCTGACATTGAACTCGTGGATCTTAAAGACAAATATTTCCGCAAGAAAATGACGGGACACTTTAGCGACACTTTAATTGAACACATCACATCAGAGTTATCGGCAAAGAAACAGGTGATTCTTTTCCAGAACCGCCGGGGCTATTCTCCCGTTGTGGAGTGTCTGACCTGCGGTAACGTCCCGCAATGCCGGCAGTGTGACGTGAGTTTGACCTATCACAAATCGCGCAACCAGCTGCGGTGCCATTACTGCGGGTTTGCCATGGCGATGCCCACGCACTGCCATGCCTGTTCCAGTGTGGAGCTTACCACCAAGGGTTTTGGGACCGAACAGATCCAACTGGAGCTTTCCACAATCTTCCCCGAAGCAAAATCCATCCGGATGGATCAGGATACCACGCGCGGCAAATATGGTTTTGAGCGTATCATCGACACCTTTCGCAACCGCGAAGCCGATATTCTGGTGGGAACGCAAATGCTGGCCAAGGGGCTGGATTTTGACAGCGTGTCGCTGGTTGGGATCATGAATGCCGACAATATGCTTTACCATCCTGATTTCAGGGCGTTTGAACGCTCTTTCCAAATGATGGAACAGGTGGCCGGGCGTGCCGGGAGGGCAGGCGAGGGCAAGGTTTTGATACAGACTTATAATCCAGCGCATCCTATCATCCGGCAGGTTGTGGCGCATGACTATCTGGGGATGTACCGCGACCAGCTGTCCGAACGCCAGGCATATCGATACCCGCCCTTTTACAAACTTATCAAACTCACGCTCAGGTGCCGCGATTTTGAAAAATTGGTATCAGGCGCCACCTGGCTTACCGGTGTGCTCCGAAGCGGGCTGGACATGCCGGTTTTAGGCCCAGAGGAACCGCCTGTGGGGCGCATTCGCAATGAATACCTTCGCACGGTCCTGGTCAAAATTCCCCCGGGCATGTCTCTTGAGGCCATAAAAAAAACTATCCGCAGAATGCTGGATAGTTTTGAGGCGGTTTCGCAATATCGAGCCATCAAGGTCACGATAAACGTCGATGTCTATTAGGCGATAGCCAATGCACGCACAAGGTCTTCTTTCTTGTTGCGGCTCAATGGTATTTTTGTTATCCCTATTTCGGCAAATTTTGAGTTGAACCTTTCTACTTTGTCAATGTTGATGATGTAGGATTTGTGCACCCGGATGAATTTGTCTTTTGACAAGTCTTTCTCGAATGACTTCATCGTTGAGAGTACCAGGTTAGAATCTTCCTCAGTCACCACTTTGACGTAATCGCCATAAGCTTCGATCCACTTGATTTTGTTGGTGAACACCTTAAGCTTTTTCAGGTTTGACTTGATAAAGATGTGCTCCCCGTCTTCTTCCTGGTTTTCCTTTTTCAAAAGGTGGAAGTCCATAGCGCGTTTAACCGAGGCGTTGAAGCGGTCCAGTGCAATAGGTTTCTGGAGATAGTCGGTCGCATCATAATCAAAAGCCTTAAGCGCGTATTCGGCTTTGGAAGTGATAAAAATGATCTGTGGTTTGACCTTAAGGCCGTCCAGGAAATCAAACCCGCTGATTACGGGCATCTCGATGTCAAGGAAGATCAGGTCAACAGTGTGGACCGACATGCAGTTCTTCGCTTCAATTGCATTGGAAAAATCACCCAC